>NZ_JBEYZW010000004.1:0-165866 GCF_040646215.1 Streptomyces sp. NPDC046215
CGCCCCGGCGACATCCTCGCCGAGATCGAGTCCCTGGTCTCCGCCCGCACTCCCCTGCCCGGTGTCCCGCATGAGCTCGTGAAGCCCCCTCTGCCGGCTGACCTACGCTCGAATGCGCGAACTTCCTTTGCCGTGACGGATTCTGCAAACCTGTTCTCCGATCACGTTCGCGATCGTTGGGCCCATCCGAATGGGGAAAACGTGCTTCTTTCGTCCGCGCCGACGACGGTCACGCCGCTCGCCGCTCATGAACTGCTGATCTTTCTGCTCCAGGTGGCGCTGCTGTTGGTGCTGGCACTGTCCTTCGGCAGACTCGCCGCCCGTTCAGGTCTACCCGCCGTCGTCGGTGAGCTCCTCGTGGGTGTCGTTCTCGGCCCTTCCGTGCTCCTGCACCTGGCCCCCGGCCTGTCCGGCTGGCTCTTTCCCGGCAGTCAGGAACAGATGCACCTCCTGGACGCCGTCGCCCAGCTCGGCGTGCTGCTGCTCGTCGGTGTCACGGGCATGCACCTGGATCTGGACCTGGTCCGCCGACGCGGCAGGACGGCCGTGCTGGTCAGCGGCGGCGGCCTGATCGTCCCGCTCGGCCTCGGCATCGGAGCGGCGTTCCTGCTGCCGGCCGCACTGGTCCCGGACGGCACGGACCGGGGCGTCTTCGCCCTGTTCCTCGGTGTCGCGATGTGCGTGAGCGCGATCCCGGTCATCGCCAAGACATTGATGGAGATGCGACTGCTCCACCGCAATATCGGACAACTCACCCTGACCGCAGGGGTGATCGACGACGTCTTCGGCTGGTTCATGCTGTCCGTCGTCTCGTCGGTCGCTGTCACCGGCATGAGCGGTGCGCCGGTCTTGAAAGCACTCGCTTCGGTAGCCCTCGTGGCCTTCGCGGCGCTGACCGTCGGACGGTGGCTGGTCCGGCACGCCTTTCGGCTGGTGAGCAAGAGCTCGGAGCCGGGCGTGGCAGCCGCTACAGCGGTCGCGCTGATCCTCCTCGCGGCGGCCGCCACCCACGCCTTGCATCTGGAGCCGATCCTGGGCGCCTTCCTCGGCGGCATTCTCATCGGGCGCGAAGGGAAGGTCGAACCGGCGAAACTGGCTCCGCTGCGCACTATCGCGCTGTCCATATTGGCGCCGGTCTTCTTCGCCACCGCGGGCCTTCGCATGGACCTCGGCGCGCTGATCGACGCAAGCGTCGCCCTGGCCGGGCTCGGTATGCTCCTGGTCGCCGTCGTCGGTAAGTTTCTCGGCGCCTGGGCCGGCGCGAGCCTGAGCGGGCTGAAACGGTGGGAGGCACTGGCCCTGGGGGCCGGCCTCAACGCGCGGGGAGTCATCGAGATCGTCGTGGGTATGGTGGGGCTGCGGCTCGGCATTCTCAGCGTGGCGGCGTACACCATCGTGGTGCTCGTCGCGGTGGTCACGTCCCTGATGGCACCACCGATCCTGCGGATGGCGGTATCGCGCGTCGAGCGAACGGCCGAGGAGGAGATCCGGGAGGCCGAGCACAGGGAATGGAGCACACTTCCCTGACTCGACACCTTCTCGAATTCTTTGACGGGTGCGAACGCCATGCGGCATATTCGTGACCGCACCCCGGAAGTTCGCCTCAGCACCGTCTGAGTGACCGGACGCGTGCGGCGGATTCTCACTCCGCAAAAGCGCTCGTGCCGCAGCCCCGGAGGATGAACGGCACTGCTCAGGCAGCATTCATGTCAGGGCCATGACAGCTTGCCCCTTTCGCGGGGGAGCCCCACCGAACACAGCCCGCCCGGCAGCACACCCCCTCACACCTCGGGAGGTACTCCGACCATGAACGACCGACTTCTCACACTCATCACGGATGTCGTAGAAGAGGTCAACGAGCGGAGGGACGAGAAGATCCCCACCGCGGAACTGCCCTCCCTCACCCTGTACGGGGACAACGGAGTCTTCGACTCCATGCAACTGGTCAACTTCCTGACCCAGGTGGAGGAGGCCGTTGAGGACGCGTACGACGAGGAGATCTCGCTGACCTCGGAGAAAGCCGTGTCCCAGAGGGTGAGCCCGTTCAGCAGGGTCAGCCGGCTCATTGAGTTCATCGAGGCGGAGCTCGTCGAAGCCGGCGTCGCCGTCTCCGAGCCGGCGTGACCGGGCACGGGCAGCTCTGATGATCACCCTGGTCACCGGAACCAGGACCGGTATAGGAAAGGCTCTGGCCGAGCACTTCCTCGAACGCGGGGACACCGTGGTCGGGTGCAGTCGGCGGCCCTCGAGCATTCACCACCCCGAATACCACCACCACGAGGTCGATCTGACCGACGCCGCACAGGCGCGGTCCATGTTCCGCGCGGCCCGCCGCGAGTTCGGGCATCTGGACACGTTGGTCAATAATGCCGGGACCTCGGTCATGAACCATTTCATGATGACACCGGAGAAGACGGCCCGCGACATATTCGACCTCAACTTCTTCGCGGTGCTGAACTGTTGCCGAGAGGCCGCCAAGCTGCTGCAGAAGAGCCCGCGGAAGGCCGCGGCGATCCTCAACGTCTCGACGGTCGCCGTGCCGTGGGCACTGGACGGCCAGCTCGTCTACTCGGCGAGCAAGAGTGCCGTCGAGCAGCTGACCCGTGTCATGAGCAAGGAACTGGCCGGGTTCGGCATACGCGTCAACGGGATCGGCCTGCCGCCGGTCCGTACCGTCCTCACCCGAACTCTCGCGCCGGAAACCCTCGACGCCGTCGTCGGGCGGCAGACGATCGGGCGGATGTGCGAAATGGAGGACATCGTCGGACCGGTCGAATTCCTGACCACGGACCGGTCCGACTTCGTCACCGGCGAGACGCTGTACCTGGGAGGAGTCCAATGAGGGACACCCTGATCGGCAGGCTGGAGCGGTGGGGAGACCGCACTGCCGTCGTCCATGAGGGATCGAGCCGAACGTACGCCGAACTGGCCGGGGAGATCCGGCGCATCGAGACGTTGCTGGACGAGGCGGGAGTGAAGGCGCACGACGCCGTTGTCCTCAGAGGGGACTTCTCGTTCTCCCACATCGCCGCGCTCTTCGCCCTCTACCGCCGCAAGGCCGTGACGGTGCCCGTCGTGGCATTCACCGAGACGACCCTGACGGCCGTCCGCGAGGCGTGCCGCCCCCGACACCTCGTGGAGGTGGACGGAGACGTCGCGGTCGAACCGTTCGACTCGCCTCCCGGTGAGGCCGCAGAGCTCTATGGAGGGCTGATCGACTCCGGTTCGGCCGGGCTCGTCCTCCTGTCCAGCGGGTCGACGGGAGCGCCGAAGGCGGTTCTGCACAATTTCGATGCCCTGGTGGAGGAGAAGGTCGGCACGAGTGAGCGCGTGGGCAAGAAGCCTCCGCACATCCTGCTGTTCCTCCTGGCCGACCACATCGGGGGAATCAACTCGCTGCTGGGTGTCGTGCGCAGCGCGGCAACCGCCGTCGTGCCGGCGAAACGCACGCCGGAGGAAATCTGCTCGCTGGTCGAGCGGTACGGCATCCGTCTGCTTCCGACCAGCCCGACGTTCCTCAACC
This sequence comes from Streptomyces sp. NPDC046215, assembly GCF_040646215.1. Lineage (NCBI taxonomy): Bacteria > Bacillati > Actinomycetota > Actinomycetes > Kitasatosporales > Streptomycetaceae > Streptomyces > Streptomyces sp. NPDC046215. The sequence goes on from NZ_JBEYZW010000004.1 coordinate 3,524, forward strand.
TCATCCTCATCGGTGACTTTCACGAGAAGTTCGACCTCTCCAGCCTGCGACTGATCACCTACGGGACCGAGCCCATGCCGGAGGAACTGCTCAAGCGCGTCCACGCAGCCTTCCCGCGCGCCCGTCTCCTCCAGACCTTCGGGACCAGCGAGACAGGCATCTCGACCACGCAGAGCGAGTCGTCGTCCAGCACGTATTTCAAGATCTCCGATGAGGGCGTCGAGTACCGGGTCGTGGGCGGGGAGCTCCAGTTGCGCACCAAGACACAGTTCATGGGCTATCTCAACTACTCCGACGAGGCCGTCACCGAGGACGGCTGGTTCCGCACGGGCGACCTCGTGGAGGAGAACGCGGACGGTTACATCAAAGTCAAGGGCCGCGCGAAGGAGATCATCAACGTCGGCGGCGAGAAGGTCCTCCCGCTCGAACTCGAGTCGATCCTCATGGGCAGTCCCCACATCGCCTACTGCACCGTCTACGGGAAGCCGAACTCGATCACAGGACAGGCTGTGCACGTCGACGTCAAACCCGGCGGGGACATGAGCAGGGCCGAAGTCCGCCGGCACGTCCGCGAGTTTCTCGACGGCAAGGTCGAGCCGTTCAAGATACCCGCCAAGGTCACTGTGATCGACGAGATACCCGTCTCGGCCCGGTTCAAGAAGAAGAGGATCCAGCAGTGACCGACCTGGTCGTCATAGGGGCGGGCAAGTTCGCAGGGGAAGTGGCGCGCTATGCCGAGGACTGCGGTTTCGGCATCGGGCACTACCTCGCTGTCGAGGGTGAGGAGGTCCACGCGCCGGACGGGAAGTGGTCGAAGCTCGCCGCATCCGAGCCGGACGAGGGGACGAAGGTGCTCCTCGCCGTATCCGACATGGAACTGCGGCGTGAGTTGATCGAAGGGGTCATCACCCCTCGGGGGTGGGAGGCAGTCAACATCATCCACCCTTCCTCCCGCGTCGATCCCGCCGCGGTCGCGGGCAGGGGCAATGTCATCGGACCGGACAACTACGTCGGCGTGCATACCGTTCTCGGAAGCTACAACGTCGTCAATTACCGGTGCACATTCGGGCACCACTCCCGGGTCGGGTCGGGCAACTTCTTCGCCCCGAACTTCCACTGCGGTAACAGCGTGGAGATCGGGGACGGGAACTTCTTCGGCCTCGGCTGCACTGTCGCCCCGGAAGTCTCCATCGGCGACGCATGCCGCTTCCAGGCCGGGATCACCATGTTCGAGAACGCCGCGAGCGGCTTCTCCTACCTCTCTCCGAGCCGCGTCAAATCCATCAAGTCCACGCCGTCGTAAAGGAGACGCCCATGAACCGATCGACCGTCGCCGTCATCGGGGCCGGACCCGCCGGCTGCACCGCCGCCCTCACGCTGCACAAGCTCGGCCACGAACCGGTCGTCTACGAGCGCGACAGCTTCCCCCGCTACCGGGTCGGAGAGTCCTTCCTCCCCGGTTCGCTGTCGATCTTCCACCGGCTCGGCCTGCAGGAGAAGATCGATGCCGCGGGTTTCGTCAAGAAGCCCTCGGCCACCTTCCTGTGGGGACAGGACGAGGCTCCGTGGACCTTCTCCTTCGCCACCCCGCAGACCTCACCGTGGGTCTTCGACCATGCCATCCAGGTCAGGCGCGAGGAATTCGACAAGCTCCTCCTCGACGAGGTCAAGGAACGCGGCATCGGGGTGCACGAGAACACGCCGGTGTCGCAGGTCGACATATCCGACCCCGGCAAGGTGTCGCTCACCGTGGGCCAAGGCGATGACGCGGAGCGGGTGGACTTCGACTTCGTGATCGATGCCGGCGGCGCCAACGGCCCCCTGGCCCGGCAGCTCAAAGTGCGGCGCTACGACGAGTTCTACAAGAGCTTCGCCATCTGGTCGTACTTCCGCCTCCCCGACCCTTTCGAGGGTGACCTCAAGGGGACGACCTATTCCATCACCTTCGAAGACGGCTGGGTGTGGATGATTCCGCTCAAGGGCGACCTCTACAGCGTCGGACTGGTCGTCGACCGCTCGAAGTCGAGCGAGGTGAAGAAGGCGGGCCCCGACCGCTTCTACCGGGAGACCCTCGCCAAGGCCGTCCGGGCCAAGGAGATCCTCGGTGACGCCGAGATGGTCGACGAGGTCCGGGTGGTCCACGACTGGTCGTACGACTCCGAGGTGTACTCCGGCGGCCGCTACTTTCTCTCGGGCGACTCGGCCTGCTTCACCGACCCGCTGTTCTCCCAGGGCGTGCACCTGGCCACGCAGTCGGCCGTCTCCGCGGCCGCCGCGATCGACCGGATCACCCAGCAGGAGGAGGAAGCCGACGAGGTCCATGCCTGGTACAACCGCGCCTATCGTGAGACGTATGAGCAGTACCACGAGTTCCTCGCCTCCTTCTACACCCTGGCCTCCTTCACCGAACCGGAGTCCGAGTTCTGGGTCAGGCGGCGGATCAGCGAATCCGACGACGGGCGTCTGAACCGCAAGCGCTGGTTCGAGCGCCTGGCCGCCTCCAGCAAGGACGGCACCTGGTCGGTGACGGACTTCCGTGACCGCGCGACGACCATGATGAGCATCGGACGCCACCAGCGCACGGAACTGAGCGACGATTTCACCGACAAAGAGCTCAATCCCGCCCGCGTGCAGTGGATCAGCCAGCTGACCAAGCGGCTCAACCGCATCAAGCGCTTGCAGTGGAACGGCGAGGAGGTGACGCTCAAGCCGTACTACAAGGTCGACCCCGAGACGTTCAGCCTGGAGCCCAAGCAGGTCCTCGCCAATGAGGAGGGCCGCGACATGATCAAGTGGCCCTTGGAGGAAAAGCACCGGCAGATCTTCAGCCGCCTCCTCAAAGAGGAGGTCGGCTATAAGGAGCTGATCCGCGAACTGAGCGATGCCGGCCAGCAGGAGCTCAGCTCCCAGATCGTCATCCGCCTCATGGAAGCCGGCCTCCTGACCGGCTATGACAAGAACGGCGAGGAAGTCTTCATTCAAGACCGTCTCCGCTTCGACGGTGTGGGAACCGAATACGAAGTCTGACCCGGCTGGTGTCGCCCGCGGCCCCGGCGGCCGGGGCCGCGGGCGACACTCTCCGAGCCGTCCGGGAAGGGAGCGAAACTGTCTGCCGTCGGCATGCTGCCCGCCGCCGGCCAGTGCCACCTCTGGTCGGTGCCCGTGCGCACACGACCCGACTGGGAAGTGCTGCTGGCGCCCGAAGAGGGGGCCCGCGCCGGGGCGATTCCCGGGGGCGGGCGGCGGAATCTGTTCGTCACCTCACGCGCGGCGCAGCGTTTGGTCGCCCGCTGGTACACCGGCGTGCCCGCCCGCCTGGTGCGCATCGCGCGTACGTGTGACCGCTGCGGTGCCGGCCATGGCCGTCCTCGCGTCGTCGGAGCCGGGTACGACTACTCGGTCGCGCACACCTGCCGCCGGGTCCTGATCGGGGTCGTGGCGCAGGGGCTCGTGGGCGTCGACCTCGACACGGTGATGAACCCCGGTGTCCCGGAGAGGCTCATCGCGCGCACCGCGACACCGGACGAACGCGCGGCGCTGGCCCGACTGCCCGCTCATGAACTGCCGGGAGCCTTCACCAGGCTCTGGTCGAGGAAAGAGGCCGCCGTCAAACTCACGGGACACGGCCTGGCGGCCCGGCTGGACCGTATCGGGGTGCGGGGAGATCTGGCCCAGCCCCAGGGGAAACCCGCCGAGGACTGGCCCGTGTCTCCGGTCCACCTGCTGGATGTGTCCGTGGAAGGGCATGTCGCCGCGATCGCCAGCACGCACCGGATCACCGATCCGGCCGTGCGGTCACTGCCGGCCCTGGCCACCACCGACTGACGCTTTTTGCGCCTGACGCGAAGGGAAGAACCATGACCGGCTCGCTCTCGGAGAAAACCAGCACCGCCGTCCGCTACCGCACTCCTACCCCGGAGGACGCCGTCGCCGTCTGGCAGATGGTCCTGAACGAGCCGATGCTGGACGACAACAGCTCCTATCACTACACGCTCTGGTTCCGGGACTTCGCCGAGACGTCGTTGGTGGCCACCGTGGGTGACGACATCGTGGGCTTCATAACCGGCTACCGCCGACCCGGCGAACCGGAAACGTTCTTCATCTGGCAGGCGGCGGTCAGGCCCGACAACGGCATTTCGGGCCTCGGGATCGACCTCCTCGTGAACGCGATCGATCTCCAGCTGGCCGCGGGGGCCACGTATGTGGAAACCAGTGTCTCCGAGCAGAACAAGGCGATCACCATGCTGCTGCATATGGTCGCCAGGAAATACGACGCCCGCATGCACACCGAGCTGCTGTTCCGGGCGGAGGAGCTTCCGGGCGGCGACCATGACGAGGTTCTCTATCGCATGGGGCCGTTGCGCCCCCGCGCCTGAAGCCGTGACGGTGCTTCTCCTGCGGACGTGAATTCCGCGTCACCTAGCGCGCAACCCGGTAGCGGAGGTAGACGACTCTTGAGCTGAAGGTGCGGGTCTCCACGAGTTCGAGATCCACTCGGCGCTCGTGCCGGGGAAAGAACGGAATACCGCCGCCGACCAGCACCGGGTAGACCCTGACCCGGTACTCGTCGATCAGCCCCGACGCGGCCGCCTCGGCGGCGAGAGCCGCGCCGCCGATCGCGATGTCGCCCTCCCCCGGCTCGGCCCGCAACCGCTCGATCTCCTCCGCGGGCCCGCCGGAGGCCAGGCGGGCATTGCCCTGCACCGCTGACAGCGTGGTGGAGAACACCACCTTGGGCAGCGACTTCCAGAGGGCGGCCCATTCGAGCATGGAGTCGTCGAGCGATGGATCCTGGTCGGCGGTCTCCCAGTACAGCATCGTCTCGTACAGCCGTCGTCCCAACAGATGGACACCGGTGCCTCGTAGCTCGTCGGTGACGAAGCGAAAGTCCTCCTCGTCGGGCGCCGACCAGCCGAAGTCACCGTCCGGCCCGACGATGTAGCCGTCGAGCGAGATGCCCATCGAATAGGTCACCCTGCGCATCAGAAGCCCTCCTCGGTATCGGGTCGACAGTACGACCGCCGGGTACCGCGGGACTCACGCGACTCGCGAGATGCACTCAGACCTCTCCGCCCCGCATGAAGACCCTCACGAGGAACGGCGACCTTTCACCACACGGCCTGGGCACGTGTTCGTGAGCGGACCTCGTGAGGTTACGGGATCTCAGCGGCAGGCGGGCCGGCTCAGGAATCCGACTCGTCACTGCCTGACTCACGGCGCGGCCCGGAACGTACCGTGCTGCGTATGACAGCCTCCTTGAAGGCCGCCGCGGCGCGTCCCGTGAGGACGAACCTGCGCGGGCGGTCGTCGGCATGGGTGAACTGGACGATACCGTCACGCCGGCCAAGGCTGATGTTGGTGAAGGCGTAAGGGATCCGAACGGGCGCGGGCTCGCGGCCCGCCAGCCGGGCCGCGATGACCTCGGCCACGCCCCGGCCCATGGGCAGCGCCGTCTGGCAGGACATGCGGCTCGGTGCCCCGCCCGCCGACACCCCCGCGGCCGCGTCGCCGATGGCGTACACCTCAGGGTGCGAGATGGAGCGCAGGGTGGCGTCGACGAGCATCCGCCCGCTCTCGTCCGTGGCGAAGCCCGCGGCGCGGGCCAGCTCCGGCGCGCGGAACCCCGTGGTCCACACCACGGCGTCAGCGGCGAACGACGTGCCGTCGCGCGTGTCCAAGCCGTCCTCCCGCACCGTCGCGATGACGGTCCCGGGGTGCACCGAAACGTCCAGCCGGTCCAGAGCGCGCCGCAGGTGGGTGCGGGCTCGGGGCGCGAGCCCGCACCCGACGTCATCGGCCCCGGTGAACAGCCTCACTCGTAGCCCGGGGTGACTGGCGGCCAGCTCCGCGGCGGTTTCCAGCCCGGTCAGCCCTCCGCCGACCACCGCGACAGTGCCGCCGGACGCGATCTCGGCGACCCGGTGCCGCAACCGTGTCGCCTGTTCGAGGTCGGCGACAGCGTCGGCGTGCTCGGCCGCCCCGGGAACATCGTCGAAGCGCGCCTGGCTGCCCACCGCGTACACCAGGGTGTCGTAGCCGAGCGCACCGGGCGCGGCATCAGTGCACACGGTCCGGCGAGCGGTGTCGATCGCGGTCACGCGTCCGACGACCAGCCGGACCGATGTCCCGCTGAGCTGTTGACGCAACGACGGTGCCGCCAATGGCTGTCCGGCGGCCACCTGATGGAGGCGGACCCGTTCCACGAACCGGTCCGAGGCATTGACCAGCGTGACGGTGGCATCGCTGCGGCTCAGCTTGCGGGCGAGGCGCTTGGCCGCCAGCAGGCCGGCGTAACCGGCACCTATGACAACGAGGCGATGACTCATGGCATGACTTCCTCTGTGACTACGGGCGGCCTTCGGTGCCGCCTCGGACAATCGGCCGCCGCGCAGCGGGGTCAGGCCGCGGATCGGGCCACGGCAACCGCCCAGGCGATGTACAGGACGTTCACCACCGGCCGGGCCACCGCTCCGACCGGCCGCTCCAGCAGCCGGGGCCGGTTGGGCCGCGCGCGGCGCAGCGCGTCCAGGTGGGACACCTGGTAACAGGTGATCAGGACGGCAGCGGCCCAGCCCCCGGCCGATCTGCTGCACGGAACCAGCACCAGCACACCCACCACGACCTCCGCCGCCCCACTAGCGGCCACCAGGAGCCGCTCCCGGCGCAGCCATGCGGGAATCAGCGTGCGGAAGTAGCCGGGGGCCAGGAAGTGCATGACCCCCGTGACGACCAGGAACGCCGCCAACCCGGCGGCAGCGATAGCGTACATGGCACGATGATCCACTCACCGCGTGCCTGGGCACTTGAAGAAAACGATCGACGCACCGTCTTCGCCTGCAGCACCGAGGGGACGATGTTCGCCGAATCCCGCCCGTTCCGTGTCGCCCTGCACCGGCTGCCCGCGTGGAAGGCCGTGCTGCCGATCGGCGGTCACGCGCAGCTCCTCCAGCCGGGCCGGCCCATGGTGGCGGCGCCCGGGCTGATCGTTCCGCCCCAGCTGGCCCACAGCTGTGCGGCGAGCTCGCCCTACATCGCCCTGTTCATCGACTCCTGGCTGCTGCCTCCCTGCCCGGGGCCGATCCGGCTCGATGCCGGCGAGGTCCGCCGCCTGCTCGCCGCGCTCGGCACCACCGATTCCGACGGCCCCGGCACCGGTGTGGACCTGACCGCCGGATACACCGAGCTGCGGGCACTCGCCGGCCCCCCGGCCCCGCTCGATCCGAGAGTCGCTCACGCCGTCCACCTGTGCACGTTGCGCGATCCGGACCTGCCCATCACCGCCATCGCCGACGAGGTCGGCCTGTCGGCCCCGCGGCTGCGCGCCCTGGTCCGCCAGGACGTGGGCATCGCGCTGATCCGCTTGCGCCGATGGGGCCGGCTCGCCACCGCGATCGCCGAGCTGCCGGAGTCGACTGCTGCCCTTGCCGCGGCCACCGCGGGCTTCGCCGACCAGGCCCATTTCACCCGCACTGCGCGGGACCTCATCGGGCGTACGCCCGCCTCTCTCCGGCGCGCTGAAGCGTAGGGCGCGCCCTTGGCGGCGAACCCGAGTGTCGGCAGCACGCCGGCCCGCCTTCGAGGAGCCGGTTCGGGACGGTACGAGTGCGCCGCCTTCCGGTTCAGTCCGCGTCCGGCGACGCCCGTCGGGAAACTGCTGAGGCGGGCGCTGACGGAATCGCTCAACTCCGGCGGGTGGCTTCGGTCTGCTCACGCAGGATGTCGCTGTGGCCGGCGTGGCGGGCGAATTCCTGGATCATGAGCAAGTAGATCCATCGCAGGCTGACCGTGCCGCAAGCGGGGTGCTCTCGGGTGGCGTCGAGGTCGATGCCCGCGGCGATCGCTCGTGCGCGGCTGCTGGCGCGCTCGAATTCGGCGATCACGTCGGCGACCGTTTCGTCGTCGCTGATGTCAAAACTGGCTTCGCCCACCATCGCACCGTCACATGCGGATTCCGGCAAACCTCCCAGGATGTGCTGGAACCACTTCCTTTCTGCGAACGCGGCGTGCTTGATCAGACCGATCGACGTGGTCATGGAGGGGACGAGACGGCGGCGGGCCTCCGTTTCAGAGAGGCCACGCACCGTGTCGATCAGTTCGGCCCGATTGCGGTCGAGCATGTATTCGAGCATCTGGCGCTCTGGACATACGGTGATACGGGCCGGGACGTTCATGTCGTGTGTTTCCTTCCGCGGAAAGGTCGATAACGAAAACGAGCAAGCCTGATCGGATCGTGCTGCCCGCACCACACACCGCCGCCGCGGCTGACGCCCCTTCAGCTACAGGAGCAGGTCAGGGGCGTGAACCACTGAGTACACAAGCACCAGGTTCAGCGCTGGGCAAGGCGGAGGAAACAGCACACGGGAGCGACCTTCGGTCAGCAGGTGCTCCTCGGCTACCACCCGGCGACATATACGGGGCTGGCCGCCCTGGCCACCCGGCGCGGCCGTACTTGCCGCTTGGTCGACACCGCCGAAGCGCTCCAGCACCGTGAGGACCGGCTCGCCCGCGCGGTAGGCGGCGGGTGTCAGAGCCGCCTGAGAAGATCACTTCATGCTGCAAGTCTGTCTGAACGGCTCCCGGAGCCGCGTCGCATGCGCTCATCTCCCGATAACCCCGCACGAGATGGCGACGGCAGCCCGCGCAGCCGTCGCCGCCGGTGCCCAGGACGTCCATCTCCATCCCAAGGACCGCGACGGCGCGGACACGCTGGACTCCACAGCCGTCGCCGCGGCCCTCGAAGCCGTACGGGCCGCCGTCCCGGGCATCCCCGTCGGCGTCACCACCGGCGCCTGGGCCGCACCGGACCCCGGAGCCCGCGCGGCCCAGGTCCGGTCCTGGACCGTGCTGCCGGATCACGCCTCCGTGAACTGGCACGAGGACGGCGCCACCGAAGTCGCCACCGCCCTGCTGGACCGCGGTGTCGGCATCGAGGCCGGCATCTACTCCGGAACTCCCGCAGCACGGCGCTTCCTCAGCTGGCCACATGCCGACCGCGTCCTGCGCGTCCTGGCCGAGATCACCGACACCAGCCCGCAGACCGCGGTCCGTGCCGCGGCCGACCTGCTCGACGAACTCCGTCCCGGTGCGACCTCGCCGATTCTCCTGCACGGCGAAGACGACGCCGCCTGGCCCGTCCTGCAACTGGCGGCCTCACGCCGGCTGGACACGCGGATTGGCCTGGAGGATGTGCTCCGGCTACCCGACGGCACGCCGGCCGAGAGCAACGCCGACCTCGTCCACGCGGCGCGGGGAATCATCCGGCTGGTATCTCCATGACGGCCCCTCACGTCACTACGGTGCCGGGATGCGCCCTGCATGCGGCCGGCCCGGTTACTGCGGCTGGGTCGCGATCTGGATCAGGTTGCCGCAGGTGTCGTCGAAGACGGCGGTGGTGACGGCACCCGTCTCCAGCGGCTCCTGGGTGAAGCGGACTCCGAGGCCGCACAGGCGCGCGTACTCCGCCCGCACGTCGTCGACAGCGAACTGGGCCAGCGGGATACCGTCCCGGATGAGCGCCTCACGGTAGGCCCTGGCCGCCGGGTGACCGGCAGGCTCCAGGAGGAGCTCCGTACCGCCGGGCTCGTCGGGCGAGACGACGGTCAACCACCGGTCCTTCTCGCCCACCGGGACATCGTGCTTCTTCACGAAGCCGAGGATCTCGGTGTAGAAGCGCTCGGCCTGGGCCTGGTCGTCGACGAAGACACTGGTCAGGCGGATCTTCATGGGCTGCTCTCTTCCGGTCCGGATGTATCGGGCGTGTTGCCGTCGCTCGGCGAGCTGCCGCAGCGGGGCCGCGGCCGGCCACCGCCGCCGTGGGAGCGAGCCCAGCACCCCGCCAGGGACTGTGGGCAACAGAGGCCGGGGAGGAAGCGGGTGACCGTCCAGGTCGACGGGCGGAATGAGGGGGCACATGAGGGGCAAAGGTGGGCCAAAGGTGGGGCCAGGCCATGGATTCAAGCCCGATAGGGTCCAGGCTGTGAACAATTTTAGTGACGCGTTCTTGAACGAGGCGGAGCGACACACGGCGTGGGGTGGCGAGCAGCTCCAGGTTCTGACCGATTTCCTGCCCCAGGGCCCGTGGACTGCGGACCTGTCCAGGTGTCTCTACCAGCAAGGCGGCCTGGAGCTGCGGATCGCCGTGCTCGGTACGTTCGACGTTCAGGAGCAGTCGTGGATGTGGGCCTGGGCGAATCCGAGTCTGCGGGGCACCCCGGCCGCGGCCCTGGCCGAGGAGGTCGAACGCTTCGGGAAGGCGCACGGTATCGCCGAGCTCACCGCTGAGGTGCTCGACCTCTCCGGCTTCGCCGACCCGCGGCGTGCCGCCGAGACCCTGGCCTTCGCCGGAATGGGTGTTGCCGGTGCCCCGGGCTACATCGGCCGGCCCGCGGGCCCCACGACGCAGGTCTACTTCCTGCCCGACGACCCGCAGATCCCCCGGCCCGGCCTGGATCCCTTCGCGCTGCCGAGGGTGCTGATGACGGGCGCCTCCCTCATCGGCCACTCCGCCCGCCTCGCGGTGACGGGGTTCTTCGACCACCACGGCGTAGCGTGGCAGGAGGACGGGGAGCAGGTCGTCGCCCGGCTCCCCGGTGGCAACACCGCCGAGGTCGACTTCGACGGGTTCGGCCGCATCGCCGGCGTTCGTCTGCCCGCCGTGCGCTGACCACCGTTGCGGAGTCCGTATCGGACAGCGGGCGGACGCCCAGTGCCCGCGGGGACTCCACCTGCGCCGCCTCTCGCGATACGTCGTGGGCGCTGACCGCGGAGGCCGGCCGCTGGTAACGACGGCTTACGTCCGTGTCGTGAGCCGCGCGACCGCCGCGTCGTACCGGGCCTGGAGTCCCGCGTCCGCCGATACCCGCAGCAGCACGCCGAGCGCCCGCACCGCCCCGTCGTCGTAGCCGGAGATCTCGGCCTCTCGCGCCGCCATGCCGAGCCGCCGGATGCCCTCGGGTTCGTCCCCGAGCCCCAGGAGCGCCTCTCCCGTCGTGGTGAGCAGCAGCACGCGGGAGGCGACCACGGTGCCGGGGAGGTCCTCGAAGGCGAGGGCCGCGGTGGCCGTGTCGAGCGCCGCCTGCCACTGTCCGGTGTCCAGCCGGTACCGGGCGAGGTGGTACAGGGCCAGTCGTTCGGTGTACCGGTCGTCGGCCTTGCGGGCCAGTTCCACCGCCCGTGCGCAGCCCTCCGCCGCCTCGTCCAGGTCTCCCAGCGCGGCCTGGGCCCAGGACAGGACAACCAGGGCGGATGCCTCGCCGCGCAGGTCGCCCGCGTGGGCGGAGAGCGCGGGGGCGGCCTTGACACACGTCAGCGCCTCGTCGCTGCGTCCCTCCTCGGTCAGTACCCAGCCCAGCAGGGCCCGCACCCGCGACTCGGCGGCCGGGTCGGCGTCGGCCCGCGCCGCCTCGAGCGCCATTTCCAGGAGGGGGGTCCAGCCGTCCAGTACCCAGCGCGCCATGAGCGGCCACAGCAGCATGACGATCCGCCAGGTCCTGCTGTGCAGCCCGGCCGCGTGCGCGGCCGCGGCCGCCTGCATGAGGTCGTCCCGCTCGGTCGAGTACCAGGCCATGGCGTCGTCCCGGTCCGTGAAGGTCCTCACGGCCGTGGGGGCGAGGAAGTCCGGGGGCAGCGGGACGCACGACTCGTTGCCGGGTTCGGCCACGGTTGCCGCCGCGAGGGCGGTGGCGAGGTAGTGGTCGAGCACGCGCGTGAGGGCATCGGGCCGGGACTCCAGAGTGCGCGCGTAGAGGCGTACGAGATCGTGCAGTGTCCAGCGTCCCGGCGCGGTTTCCGTGACGAGGTGCGAAGCGGCCAGTTGTTCCAGCGTCGCCTCCGCGGTGGCCGGATCCGTCCGGGTCAGGGCCGCCGTCGCGTACCGGTCGAAGTGTGTTCCGGGGTGGCGGCCGAGACAGGCGAAGTGACGGGCGACGTGCTCCGGGAGCTGCCGCACGGTCAGTCGCAGGGCCGCGCGTACGCCGGTGTCCTCGACGTCCAGCAGTCCCAGCCTGCGGGTCGCGTCGACCATTTCGGCGTTCATCGCGCTCAGCGCCCAGTCCGGCCGGTCCGCCAGTCTGGCGGCCGCCACCCGCAGCGCGAGGGGCAGCCCGCCGCACAGCTCGGCCAGCCGTCGCGCGGCCGCCGGCTCCGCGAGCACCCGTTCCTTGCCGAGCACCTCGGCGAGGAGTGCCGTGCCGTCCTCGGGCGTGAGGACGTCCATGGGAAGGGTCCGGGCGGCGTCGGTGACGATCAGCCCCGGCAGCCGGTAGCGGCTGGTCACGACGGTGACGCAGCGGGGACCGCCCGGCAGGAGCGGTCTGACCTGCTCGGAGTCGCGCGCGTTGTCCAGTATGACGAGGAGCTCCCGGTCGGCGGTGAGCGTTCTGAACAGCGCGGCCGCGCCGCTCGCGGACTCCGGCATCCGGCTCGGCGCGACACCCAGGGCCAGCAGGAACTCGCGCAGTACCTCGGCGAGGGTCGCCTCGCCGGTGTCACCGAAGCCGCGCAGGTCGGCGTAGAGCCGGCCGCCGGGAAAATCGGCGCGATAGCGGTGGGCCCACTGGAGCACCAGCGCGGTCTTCCCGACCCCTGCCGGGCCGGTGACCAGGCAGACGGGCGCCTCGTTCTCGGCGGCCCGGCACAGGGCGGCGAGCTCCTGCGTCCGCCCGTGGAAGCCGCGCGGTGCCCGCGGCAGCAGGTCAGCCGCGTCGGCAGGGAAGGTGGCCGGCGTGGTGGGCGGGAGGGGCGCTGCGTGCACCGTGGCGGCCCGGGTGCGGGTCGCTGTCTGCGTCGGCGCTTCGTCGGCCTCCTCACGCAGGGCCATCGCGTAGGCGTCCGACAGCTCGCGGCCCGGGTCGATCCCCAGCTCGTCGGCGAGCAGGCGCCGGGTGCGGTGGAACCAGTCGAGCGCGTCCGACCGGCGGTTCGCCCGATGCAGTGCTGTCACGAGGGCGGCGGACAGCGATTCGCGCAGCGGGTGGGCGACCGCCTCGGTGCGCAGGACGGTGGCGGCCCGTGCGTGCTCGCCCAATCGCGCGTAGCCCGCGGCCAGCTGCTCGACCGTGGCCAGCCGGAGCTCTTCCAGGGCCTGCGCGGCGGCCTGGAGCGGTGGGCTCGGACAGACGTCGGCCAGGGCGGGTCCCTGCCACAGCGACAGTGCCTCCCGGTACATCGTCACGGCCTCGGCCGGGTCGCGCCGCTCGCGCGCCTGAGCCACCAGGTGCTCGAAGCGGTGCGCGTCCAGCCGGGTCTTCGGCACGCGCAGGACGTACGCCGTGCCCTGGGTGAGCAGCTCGATGCCGTACGCCCCGGCGTCGGCACTGGTCAGCAAGGTCCGCAGCCGCGACACATGGCCCTGGATGACACCGCGGGCGCGCGGCGGCGGCTCCTGGTCCCACAGCGCGGCTGTCAGTTGTTCGACCATGACCGGGCCGTTGGGGCGCAGCAGCAGGGCGGCCAGCAGACTGCGCCGTTTGACGGGGCCGAGCGGCAGATCGCCGTCCTCGGTGACGACTGACACCGATCCGAGCAACCGGAATTCCATGGGCCCCATGCCTCCCCGCAAAAAGAATCCAGGATAGCGCTAGGCCTGGTCGGCCGGTGCCCGGCAGGTGCCGCACGCCGCGCCGGCGAGGCGGCAGGGGGCGACGGTCAGCAGTTGCGGACGTACCAGACAGGCGTCCAGTCATGGCCATCCGGCCCGGGCGTCGAGCGTCGCCGGGCTGCCGTCGGGTGCGGTCCGGGCGGTGCGCCGGACCGCCCGGACGAGGATGGCAAGTACGCTCGGCGCGAGGCTTCGGAACAGGGCCTCGGTCATCGGTGAGGTCACTCCGTGCCGGTGGGCGGCGCGGTCAGGAACGGGCGCAGCTCGAGCCACTCGTGGATCGGCTTCCCGCCCGCTCCAGGGGCGGCCGACAGCTCTCCGGCCAGTTCGACGGCGCGCTCGTAGCTGTCGACGTCGATCACCATCCAGCCGGCGATGAGGTCTTTGCTTTCGGCGAACGGCCCGGCGGTGACCGGCGGGCGTCCCTCGCCGTCGTACCGGACGAATGTGCCCTCGGGGGCGAGCGCCTGACCGTCGACGAATTCGCCGGTCTTTTCGAGCCGGTCCGCGAAGTCGCTCATGTACTGCATGTGGGCCGAGATCTCCTCCGGTGTCCACTGGTCCATGGGCACGTCGTTGACCGCAGCCGGAGCGCCGCGGTAGTGCTTGAGCAGCAGGTACTTGGCCATCGTGTTCCTCCTCGGTACTGTGCGGCCATTCTGGCCGCGTTCACGGCGGGGACGGAGCCGGCCACGGGTTCTCGGCATCGCCGCCGGTATTTTTTGGCTCTCCTGGGTGAGCCGGGCTGAGGGACATGAGTCAGCCCCCTCGGACACAGAGCCGTCGGCCGGGTTCCGGCCGACGGCTCCGAGGGGCCCAGGGGCACTGACCGGTTGCGGTCCTGGCCCGACGTCCGTTACGTGAACATGCGGTCTGCGCTCGTGGCCATGCGGTGGGTGGTGCTGTGGCGGTTCACCCAGTCACGGACGAGGTTGATGGCGTTGGCGCACTGCCAGCCGTTGTCGTACTCGTGCTCTCCGGTGAAGTTGCCGTAGCCCGCGATGATGCCGTCCACCCGTGCGTCGCCCAGCAGCTTGTCGACGTACCAGGGATCGTTGTAGGTCGCTGTCCAGGACAGTGTGGCCGCGAGTCGCCCGGCGGCACGGTCCGCGGCGCCCTTCTTCAGTTCGGCGCAGGTGTTGCGGTCGGCTTCCGTGCAGTTGCCGAATCCGTTGGGGAGGTTGGTGTCGCCGTAGTCCATCACCCGGCGGCCGGCCGGGAATCCGGAACCGGACCGGTCGAAGGCGCTCCGGACCTGATCGCGGGTCCCCGTCGTGGTGATGCCCTCCAGTTTGCCGAGCTTGCCCTCCAGGCTCTTCCAGCCCCGGCCGCCGACGTCCGGGGTGCTGCCGCCGTGGTACTCGTAGAAGCCGTAGAGCACCTGGATCCCGGCGGCCGTCAGCCTCTGCGCCTTGTCGCGCAGTCCCGCGACGCTGCACGTGCGGTTCGGCGCTTCTCCGCAGTAGTTCGGGTCCTTGATGTCCAGCCAGACCAGCCCCAGCCGGCGCCCCGCGCCGGCGTGGGAGACGATGCGGTCGATCATGCTGTCGAAGCTGGGGCCCCGCCGGTTGTCACCGGCCGAGGAACAGTCGTGCCAGGCGCGCCATTCGTTGGGGTTCCACCAGGCACAGACGTCGATCTCGATGGCGTTGGCGCCGTGGCTGAGCGCGGCGTCCACGCCGTCCAGGGTGTTGACCCGGTGCGCGATGGCGTAGATCGCCTGACGCTGATCGGCTGCTGCCGCCGGGGTCGGACCGAGCGCGGCGGCGCCGACGATCCCGCACAGTGCCGCTATCAGCGCCAGTAACGGCCGAAGGCCGGCGCCGCGTCGAAGGTGAGTGGTCAAGAAAAGTGCTCCTTCACGTCGGTGCCGCCACCCGGCACGCCCCGAATCTCCCGTGCGCGCCGGATCGTCGGATGCGGCGCTTGGACCACCCGATCCTGGTGGGTCATGTGTCCCAGCCGCCATGAAATCCCGGTACTTCGGGACGCTGGAACGCGAAAGTGAGCTCTGGCCAGCGGAGAGGAAGGCAGCCTGGAACGCTCGGGTGGAACGCTCCGGTCGCCGAGGAGGCGTTCGTCGCCGGACTGACGATGTGCGCGGGGGTGGCGATCGTGGTCGTGCTGCTGGGAACCGCCGCCGCTGACGGCGGTGCCCAGGGAGTCTTCGCGCGTTCCCCCGGCGCCGTCTCCGCCAACGTGCTCCAGGTACCCCTCGATATCCCGATGAACCGGTGCGGCAGGTCGTTCAATATCATCGTCAGTCTGCTGAACCCGGCATCCGGCACCACCTGCGTCATCGGCTGAGCGGGACATCAGGCGGCGGCGTAGAGCCGGTCGATCCGGCCGGCGGGGATTCATCGACGTCGGCGCAGGTGGTGGCCGGGCTCTTGTCCTTGGCGAGGAAGATGGTCTGCGCCATCATCCGGTACCCCGACATTCCCTCGCGCAGCGTCTCGATGGATTCCTCCGGGTGTACCGAGTCGATCACCGCGTGCGGTCCTACCGCGTTGAATTGGTGGGACACTCCGCGCGGAATCTGCATGTCCACCCAGGAGTTCGGCGGCACGATCACGTTGTGCCGGTCCCGGTGTGCCCCGGTGGGGGTGCCGGGCAGCGCGTCGGTGAACGTGCGCAGCGGGTCGGTCCAGCCTCCCGCCGCGGGGCGCACCGTGATGGGTGACAGGCTGGAGACCCGGATCGTGGTGTCCGGGCCCGTCATCATGCGGACGAACCGCAGGCCGGTGTGCAGGTGCATGCGCGAACATATGTCGCGTGCGGTGGTGTCGTAGAAGTCCATCAGGTAGCGGTCGGCGAAGAAGCCCTCGAAGGGGGGCTCCAGCAGGAAGACGTCACCTTCTTCGAATTCCTGCGCCTGTTTGAGCGCGCCGGCCGGGGTCGGGCTTGCCTTCTCCGTGCGGTGCGCCGCCCGGACCAGGCCGGTGAGGGCGTCGACCACGGCCAGGGCGACGTTCGGGGGCAGTTTCACCACCGGGGTCAGCTGGTTCCTGCCGGGATCCTGGTGCCGCTGGACGTCGAGGATTTCGTCCTCGTGGTCGGGGGACCGCTTCATGCGGCCGGTCGTTTCGGGGCCGTGTGTCATCCAGTCGCTCCCGCGTGCTCGTTCGGTCCGGAATCCGGCTGTCGTGCCCACAGCACCCCGCCCAGGTCGTGTCGCCCGGCGCGCAGGACCGAGCAGCCCGTGGTCGGTGACCCCCGGTGGCGCTGCCGGGCCAGCCACGTCCAGCGGTCCGTCCGGCCGCCCCCGGTGGTGCCGTCCAGGAAGGACAGCAGCGGGCCCAGCGGCCACACCGGGCCGTCGGCCGCGGGCCCGTGCGGGAGGACGAGCAGCGAGCCGTCCCCGAAGCGGACCTCGGTGCCCAGCGGCACGGGTGGCCCCTCGCATCCGTGCCGGGCCACCACGTCCGCGGTCAGTTCCGCGTGCGCTGCCAGGGGCCACTCAGTGAGGAGCGTCCGGTGCCAGCGGGCCTTGGCCAGGGAGAGTTCCGCGTCGCCCTCGTCATGCCAGTGCTCCCGCATGAAGGCGAAGGCATCGAAGACGACTTCGCCGTCCGCCGGTGGCCGGTGCTCTCCCGCCCACGCGGCCAGCACGCGCAGGCCGGGGTCCTCGGCCCCGGTGCGCAGCAGGTCGTGCGCGGTGGCCGCGGCGTGGCGCAGTAGCCGCTCGTAGCGTTCGGGGGCCAGGCGGCGCGCGGTGAGACCGCGGCTCATCGCCGTGCGCCGGGGCTTGCCGGTGACAGTGGCCAGGAACCCGCCGAACTGGATCGCCGACGGCCGCAGCGGCGCCCGTTCGTACAGGCCGCGCACGGCGGAGACCGGCTGCTCCGTTGTGACCAGCCCGATGTCCTGGCCGAGCGTGGGTTCGTCCACCGCGACCGCTGCGAACCGGCCGGACAGGCCGGCTTCGCGCCAGCCGTGTTCAAGGTCGAGCGGGTAGTGCTTCTCCCCGCCGCGGTTGATCCGTTCTCCGGCGCGGCCCCGCAGGACCAGCAGGCCGTCGCGGAGTTCGCCCAGGTCGCCGGTGCGCAGCCAGCCGTCTTCGGTGACCGTGGCCGCCGTGGTGCGGCTGTCCTGCCAGTAGCCGGTCATCAGGTCCGGCGTTCTGATCCACACTTCACCGGACTCCAGGCGCAGTTCGGTGTCCGGCAGCGGTGCCCCGACCGGGGGCGTGTGCGCCAGGTACTGGTCGCGGAATGCGGCGTCGTCGAGGGCGGGCATGGTGAAGCTGAAGTTGACGGCCTCGGTCAGGCCGTAGCCCTGCCGCAGGCGCGGGCCGTACCGGCGGTGGAACCGGCGGGCGAGATCGCTGGTCAGCGGGGCGGCCGCGGTGATCAGGTACTCCAGGCCGTCGGGCCAGTCGGGGCCGGTCTCCAGCAGGTCCGACAGCAGGGCGGGCACGATCGAGGCGGTCCGGGCGCCGGTGGCGTCCAGCGCCGCGAAGTAGCCGGCCGGGTCGAAGGCGGCTTGCAGGGTCAGCGGTGTCCCGGTCAGGTGTGTGCCGAGCAGCGACATGACGAGGGCGTTGCAGTGGTACAGCGGAAGGCAGGTCCCGTGCGGGCGCTCGGGTGTCAGTCCGTGCAGTGCCGCGGTCTTGGCGGCGTTGCCCAGGACGGCTCGCCGGCCGAGCATGACCCCTTTCTGCGGACCGGTGGAGCCCGAGGTGAACATGATGAAGGCCAGGTCGTCCGGGGTGGTGTGGACGTCGGGCAGGCCGGTGCGGTGCAGACCGCGGGGGTCCACCAGGGCCGCCGCACCGACGCGCTCGGCGATGCCCGCGACGGCCCGGTCGGTGGTGCGGGGGTGCAGGGGGACCGCGACGAGGCGCAGGTCGAAGCAGGCGAGCAGCACGTCCGCCAGTTCACGGCCGTTGGGCAGCCGGATCACCACCCGGGTGCCCGGGGGGAGTTCGGCGAGGGCGCCGGGGCCGGTGCGGGTCAACGGTGTCTCCTCAGCAGGTCGCGGAGGTGGACCCCGACGTCGCCCACGTGCTGCGGCTGCATCGCCCGGTAGTGGCGGGCGGTGACGTAGGCGACGGTCAGGTCGCCACCGATGTGGGGCCGCCACAGTTCGTGGTTCGGGACGCGGCGTGGGCCGTCCCCCGTCGCCTCGATGTAGGTGGCGTCGCCGGGGTAGTGCGAGGGCCGGTAGGCGCGCGCGAGTCTGTCGTGGTGACGCGACACCGCGATGACCCGGCTG
Source organism: Streptomyces sp. NPDC046215 (assembly GCF_040646215.1). Taxonomy (NCBI): domain Bacteria; kingdom Bacillati; phylum Actinomycetota; class Actinomycetes; order Kitasatosporales; family Streptomycetaceae; genus Streptomyces; species Streptomyces sp. NPDC046215. Next base: position 22,338 of record NZ_JBEYZW010000004.1, read on the forward strand.
ATGTCGTCCTCGGTGAACCGGGCGAACAGGCTTCCCTCCCGGCGCAGCAGGGCCGAGACGGTGGCGAAGTCGAGGTCCGCAGAGGCCCAGCGCTTGTCGTCCAGGCCGGCGGCCGTCAGCAGCACCCGGTAGACGCGCTGGTCGTCGATGGGCTCGTGCGGTGCGGCCGCGGCGTCGGCGGCCGTGTCCACCAGGCACAGCGTTCCGGCCGGCTCGCCGAGTTCGTGCAGCCGGACCGCCATCGCGTGGGCCACCAGTCCGCCGAAGGACCAGCCGACGAGGTGGTACGGGCCGCGGGGGTGTACCGAACGCATCAGGTCCACGTAGCGCTCGGCCATCGCCGGGACGCTGCCGGGCAGGTCGCTCACCCCGCCGGGTCCCTCGGCCTGGATGCCGTACACCGGGTGGTCCCGGTCGATGTGCCGCAGCAGCCCCGCGTACAGCCAGCTGATCCCGCTGAGCGGGGGCGCGCAGAACACCGGCGCCGCGGGCCCGCCCGTGCGGAAGGGCACGAGGTGTGACGCCTCTCCCCCGAGCTCTCGGTTTCGCCCGGGCGGGGCGGTATCCCCGTCCGGCGGCGTCCGGTTCAGGAGCCGGCACAGTGCGGCGGGAGTGGCCGCCTCGAAGACGTTCCGGATCGTCGGTTCCAGCCCGAGCACCGCCTGTACCCGGTCGGTCAGCCGCGCCGCCAGGAGCGAGTGCCCGCCCAGTTCGAAGAAGTTGTCGCCGGGACCGACCCGGGGCAGGTCCAGGACGTCGGCGAAGAGTTGGCACATGAAGTGCTCGCGCAGGTTCTGCGGAGGCGGCGAGTCGGCCGCGGAGGCCCAGTCCGGCTCGGGCAGCCGGTCGCGCAGCAGTTTGCCGTTGGGGCTGAGGGGAAGCTCGTCCAGTCCGACCAGGCGGGCGGGCAGCATGTAGTCCGGCAGGTGCGTGGCCAGGTGCGCGCGCACCGAGCGCAGGTCGGCGCGGGCGGGGACGACGTAGCCGACCAGGCGGCGGTCGTCGGCCTTCCGGTCGTGGACGGCCACCGCGGCCGCGTCGACGTCTTCGTGGCGGGCGAGCACGGCCTCGATCTCACCGAGTTCGACGCGATGGCCGCGGATCTTCACCTGATCGTCGGTCCGGCCGTGGAAGCGCAGCAGCCCGTCGGGGGTCCACGACGCGAGGTCGCCGGTGCGGTACATCCGGTGCCCCTCCGGTCCGAAGGGGTCGGCGACGAAGCGGGTCGCGGTCAGTCCCGGCCGGTGCAGGTACCCCGTGGCCACGCCGGCGCCGGCCAGGTAGAGCTCGCCGGTCACGCCCGGGGGCACGGGCTGCAACCGGGCGTCGAGGACGTAGCACCGGGTGTTCCACAGCGGGTGCCCGAGCGGCACCGTGCCGCCCGTCACGCGGCCGACCGGGTGGGTGGTCGACCAGACGGTGGTCTCCGTCGGGCCGTAACAGGCCAGCAGGGAAGCGGTGCGGCCGGACAGTGTTCCGGCCAGTTCCGCGGGGACCGCTTCGCCGCCGATGACCGCGCGGATGTGGCGCAGCCGGTCCGGCCACCGGGCCATGAGCGTCTGCCACAGCGACGGGGTCGCCTGCATGACGGTGACCTCGTGCCGGTCGAGCATTGCGGTCAGTTCGTCGGGCTCGCGCAGCGCGCCCTGGTCGGCGAGCACCATCGTGGCGCCGGTGACCAGGGGCAGCCACAGCTCGGGCTGGGACATGTCGAAGCCCGCGGGCGCGGCGGCCAGGACCCGGTCCTCGGCACCGACCGCCAGTTGCTCGCGCAGCGCGAGCACCAGGTTCGTCAGCGCGCTGTGGGGTACGACGACGCCCTTGGGCCGTCCGGTGGAGCCGGAGGTGTAGATCACGTACGCCGTGTTCTCCGGCACGACGGCCGGTTCCCGGGCGCCGGTCGCCAGGGTGAGGGTTTCGTCGTCGCGCACCACCAGCAAGGGGCGGGCGTCCGCCAGCAGTGCCGCTGTCCGCTGCGGCGGGAGCGCGGGGTCGAGGGGCAGCCAGGCGGCGCCGACCGACTGGACGGCGAGCAGCGCGGCGGGCAGGTCGGGGCCGCGTCGCAGCTCCAGTGCGACGAGGCTGCCCGGGCCGGCCCCGCGGCCCCTCAGCTCCGCGGCGATGCGGGCCGCCCGCTCGGACAGCTCCCGGTAGGTGCGCACGGTGTCCCCGTGCCGGACGGCCGGTGCGTCGGGAGCGCGCAGGGCCTGTGCCGCGAACATCCGGGCCACGGTGGTCCCGGGCACGTCGTGGGCGGTGGCGTTCCAGCGGCTGATCATCTGCTCGCGCTCGCCGGTGACGAGGACGGGGAGCTCGTCGATCCGCCGGTGCGGCTCCGCCGCCACTGCCCGCAGCAGTTGTTCCAGCCGCGCGATCAGCAGACGGGCGGAGGCGGGGGTGAACAGTTCGGTGTCGTACTCCAGCTCGCCTTCGACACCGGCCTCCGCTCCGTGGTCGCCGTGGTGCGGGCGCAGGCTCCACAGCAGGTCCATCCGGGAGGCGCCGCCGGGCGCGGGCACCGGCTCCGCGCGCAGACCCGGCAGGTCGAAGGCGACGGGCGGTGTGTCCTGGAAGGCCAGCATCACCTGGAAGACGGGGTGGCCGGCCAGGGAGCGCGGCGGGTTGACCGCCTCGACCACCGCTTCGAACGGCACTTCCTGATGAGCGAAGGCGTCGAGGTCGGTGCTCCGGACCCGCTCCAGCAGTTCGGTGAACGTCGGTGTTCCGCTGAGGTCGGTGCGCAGCACCACCGTGTTGACGAAACAGCCGACGGTTTCGTGCAGTGCCTCGTCGTGCCGCCCGGCCACCGGCGTGCCGATGGGGATGTCCGCGCCGGCGCCGAGCCGTGACAGCAGCACGGCGATCGCGGCGTGCGTCACCATGAACAAGCTGGTGCCGGTGGACCGTGCGAGCCGGCCCAGCCGTGCGTGCAGGCCGGCGTCCAGGGTGAAGCCGACGGTCTCTCCCCGGTGCGCGGACACCTGGGGCCTGGCGTGGTCGAACGGCAGGGAAAGCTCTTGTGGAGCGCCGCGCAGGGTCTCCTTCCAGTAGGCGATCCCGGCGCTGAGGTCAATGCCGTGCTGCCGGAGGGCGTAGTCCGCGTACTGCACGGGGCGGTCGGCCCACTGGGGGAGCCCGCCCGCGACGCGTGCCCGATAGGCGGTGGACAGATCCCGGGAGAGCGGAGCCAGTGACCAGCCGTCGGCGGCGATGTGGTGCAGGAGGATCAGCAGCACGTGCTGCTCGGGCGCGGTCTCGAAGAGCCGGGCGCGGACCGGGAGTTCACCGCCGAGGTCGAAGACGTGGCCCGCCGCTTCGGCGAACAGGCGGGGCAGCTCGGCCTCCGACGTGGTCACCCTCTCGAACGGTGGCTCCTGCGGGCTGTGGATGTGCTGGTACGGCTCGCCGTCGGTTTCGGTGACGGTGGTGCGCAGGCTCTCGTGGCGGGCGAGCACGTCGCCGAGAGCCGCGCGCAGGTGCCCGGCCTCCAGGGGGCCGCTCAGCCGGATCGCGAAGGACATGTTGTAGACCGCGTTGGGGCCGGCGAGGCGGCTGAAGAACCACAGCCGGCGCTGGGCGGGCGAGAGCGGGATGCGCTCCGGCCGTACGGCCTGGACGAGCCCGGCACGCGAGGTGCCGGACGGCTCCGGCAGGCGCCTCGCCAGGTCGGCGACGACCGGGGCGTCGAACAGGGTCCGGATGCTCAGCTCGGAGCCGGTCTCCGCCCGCACCCGGTTGATCAGGCGGGTGGCCAGGAGCGAATGCCCGCCCAGATCGAAGAAGCTGTCCTCCGCGCCGACCTCGGGGACCCCCAGGGTCTCGGCGTACAGCGCGCACAGGAGCCGTTCCCGCTCGGTCGCCGGCGGGCGGCTGACCGGTACCGCGGACTCCGGTCGCGGCAGGGCTCTGCGGTCCAGCTTGCCGTTGCCGGTCAGCGGGATGTCGGCGACCGGCAGGATGAAGGCGGGCACCATGTGCGCGGGCAGGACCGTCCGGGCGTACGCGCGCAGCTCGGCGGCTGTCGGCTCTCCCTTCGTCACGGCGTAGCAGAGCAGTCGGCCGCCGTCGGCGTCCGGGTCCGCGAGCACCACGGCGCGGTCCACGGCGGGGTGCTGTTCGAGGACGCGCTCGACTTCCCCGGGCTCGATCCGGTAGCCGCGGATCTTCACCTGGTGATCCGTCCGGCCCAGGTACTCCAGCGTGCCGTCGGCCCGGCGCCGCGCGAGGTCCCCGGAACGGTACATGCGGGCGCCGGGCGCGCCGAAGGGGTCGGCGACGAATCGGCTCGCGGTGAGCCCGGGGCGTCCCAGGTACCCCCGTGCCACCCCGGGGCCGGCCACGTAGATCTCACCGGGGCAGCCGGGCGGGACGGGCCGCAGCGCGTGGTCCAGCAGGTGCAGCCGCAGGTCGGGCAGGGCGGTGCCGATGACGCCGGCGGTCTCGTCGGGGTCGGTCAGCTCGGCGTACGTCGCGTGCACGGTGGTCTCGGTGATCCCGTACATGTTGACGAGCCTCGGCCGGCCGGGGCCGTGCCAGGAGCGGATGCGGGAGAATTCCAGCGCCTCGCCGGCGAACACGACGACCCGCAGCGCGGGCAGCGCGCCCGGCTCCGCTTCCGCTTCGGCCCGCATGAGCTGGTAGAACGCCGAGGGGGTCTGGCTCAGTGCGGTGACCTGCTCCCGGGCGAGCAACTCCAGGAGCTGCCGCGGCGACTTGGCGACGTCGTCCGGCACCACCACCAGGCGGCCACCGCGGGCGAGGGCCGTCCACAGCTCCCACACCGAGACGTCGAAGGCGTAGGAGTGGAACAGCGTGTGCACGTCGTCGCCGCCGAAGCCGAAGCGGGCGTCGGTCACCGCGAGCAGCCGCCCCACGTTGTGGTGCGACACCACGACGCCCTTGGGGGCTCCGGTGGAGCCCGAGGTGTAGATCACGTAGGCGACGCTGTCGGGGTGCACGGCGAGATTGAGGTCGTCCGCCGGGTAGGAGGCGGCCGGGTCGGTGCCGTCGAGCACGATCCGCGGATGCGGCACCGCGAGCGGCTGGTCGGTCACGACGAGCACGGGAGCGGCGTCGGCCAGCACCTGCCGCACGCGTTCCTCGGGGAGGGCCGGGTCCAGGGGCAGGTAGCCGGCTCCGGACTTCAGCACGGCGAGCACGGCGACCACGAGGTCCGGGGAACGTCCGAGGACCAGGGCGACCAGGCGTTCCGGTCCGGCCCCGCGCGCGATGAGGAGCCGCGCGAGACGGTTCGCCCGCGCGTTGAGCTCCCCGTACGTCAGGGTGGTGTTCCCGCAGGTGAGGGCGGGGGCCGCCGGCCGGTGGCGCACCTGCTCCTCGAACAGCGCGGGCAGGGCGAGAGGTGCTGTGTGCGCCCCGGTGTCCGCCGGACTCTCCTGTGCGGCCTGTTCGTCCCGTTCGTCCGGGAGCAGCAGATCGAGTCGCCCCAGCGGTGCCGCCGGGGCGGCGGTGATCTGGTGGAGCAGCGCACCGAGGCGATCGAGCAGGCGGCGGGCTCCCTCCTCGTCCAGCAGATCGGCGCTGTGGTCGAGGCGGAGCCGCAGGCGGCCGCGGTCCGGCATGGCGATCAGCGTCAGGGGGTAGTGCGTGCCGTCCCGGCCCTGGACGTCCCGGATGTCGAGGCCGGGCACGAGATCGCGCAGTGCGTTCTCGTCTACGGGATAGTTCTCGAAGACCACGACGGTGTCGAAGAGCTCGGCGTGTCCGGCGATCGACTGGAGCCGCGTCAGGTCGGCGTGCTGGTGGTCCAGCATGGTCAGTTGCTGGGCGCGCAGCTCGGCGAGGCTCTCGGCGACCGACCGGCGTGGATCGAGGCGGACCCGCACCGGAAGGGTGTTGATGAGCAGGCCGACGATGTGTTCCGCACCGGGCAGTTCCGCCGGCCTGCCCGAGACCGTCGCTCCGAACACCACATCGTCCCGTCCGGTCATGGCACCGAGCAGGACGGCCCACGCCAGCTGGACGACGACGTTGGCGGTCAGGCCGTGCTGCCGCGCCAGGGCGTCGATCCGCGCGCTCGTGGCGTCGTCCAGCTGCGCTGTCCGCCGGTGGCGGGCCGCGGCCGAACCGCGCCGCCCCGCGCCGCCGACCAGCGTCGGGCCGTCCACGGAGGACAGCAGGGCGCGCCAGGCGGCCTCGTCCGCGCGGGAGTCCCGTGTCGACAGCCAGTCGAGGAAGTCGCGGTACGGCGTCGCGGGCGGGAGTGCGTGACCGGCGTAGAGCGAGAACAGCTCCTTGATCAGGATCGGCATGGACCAGCCGTCCAGCAGGAGGTGGTGCGTGGTCAGGACGAAGGTGTGCCGCGCGTCGGCATGGTGCAGCAGGGCCGCGCGGACGAGCGGGGGGCCGGCGAGGTCGAAGCGTCTCCTGCGGTCGGCGTCGAGGAAGCGCTCCAGGTCCTCGTGCGCGGGTATCTCCTGCCATGCGACGGAGAAGTCCGGGACGACCACCTGGACCGGGCGCCCCGACGGGCCGTGCCGCACGCCCGCGGAGAGCTGGGGGTGGCGCAGCAGCAGGCGGTGGAGCGCGTCGCGCAGCGCGGCGGCATCCAGTGCTCCGCCGAGCTCGAAGACGAACTGGACGAGGTAGGGGTCGGTGCCGTCGTGGTCGTAGAGCGAGTGGAACAGCAGCCCCTGAGCCAAGGGAGGCAGGGGCAGCTCACCCGTCGCCCTGGCGCGGCCCCGCCGCGCCAGAGCCTCGAGCACGTCGAACCACCGGCGCGCCAGTGCGGAGACCCGCTCTTCGGTGAGCAGCTCACCCGGCCAGGACCAGTGCGCCACGAGCCGGGGGCCGTCCGGGTGATCGGTGATCACCGTGTCGAGTTCCACGGTGTGGCCCATCGCCAGCTTGCCGCCGGTGGCCGGGCCGAGCACCGAGGAGTCGGTGGGCACGGCCCAGTCGCCGTCACCGCCGACGTCGAAGCGGCCCAGGTAGTTGAACGCGAACTGCGGCGTGGGCCGGGCGGCCAGCGCCGGTGCGGTCTGCGGGTTGAGGTGGCGCAGCAGACCGTAGGCCAGGCCGGCGCGCGCGGCGTCCCGTACGCAGGTCCGCACCCTGGCCACCGCGCCGTCCAGCGCCGCCGGGTCGGTGCGGGTGTCCGCCCAGGAGCAGCCGGGGTCGAGCACGAGGGGGCACAGGGTGGTGAACCAGCCGACGGTGCGGGACAGGTCCACATTGGCGGCGAATTCCTCGCGCCCGTGGCCTTCGAGGTCCACCAGGAGCGCGTCCGGTCCCTCCCGCCAGTCGGCGGCGGCCAGGGCGAACGCGGTCAGCAGCAGTTCGTGCACCGAGCAGTCGAAGGCCGCGGTGGCGTCGGTCATCAGCCGTGCGGTGAGCGTGCCCGGGAGGCTGAGGGAATGCCGCCTTCGGGTGTCCTCGGTGTCCACCGCGCCGTCCAGCGCGCGGCCGGCGACGGGGGGATCCTCGGGTACCGCCTGCCACCGGGAGAAATCCCCGAGGACGGACGGGTGGTGCGCGTACTGGACCAGGGCCTTCGACCACTGGGGGAAGGAGGTGCCCGTCGGTTGCAGCCGGGGGGTGCGGCCGTGCCGGACGGCCTCCCAGGCGGTGCGGAGGTCTTCCTGGAAGATGCGCCAGGAGACACCGTCGACACTGAGATGGTGCACGGTGAGCGTCAGTTCGCCCGGTTCCGCCGGTCCGGCCTCCCGCCAGCTCGCGCGGACCGCTTGCCCGTTGCCGAGGTCGGGCAGGGTGCCCGGGCTGTTCAGCTCGACGGTGGCGCGCGGCAGCACTTCCAGGGCCCACAGCCCGTCCACCGCTCTCAGCGAGAGCCGCAGCATGCCGTGGTGATCGACCAGTGCCTGCACCACCGCGCGGACCTGCGCTTCGGTGATGCCCGCCGGGGTGCGCACGGTCAGGGACTGGACGAAGCCGTCGATCGGGCCGCCGCGTTCGCGCAGCCAGTGCATGACGGGCGTGAGGGGGACCGTGGGGTCGTCCGCGTCACCCAGTGCGATCCGGTGCCCCGGTTCGGGCACCGCTCCGAGGCCGGCGGCGAGTGCGGAGACGGTGGGCGTGCGGAACACGTCGGGGGTGCTGACGGCCAGGCCGGCCCGCTGCGCGGCGCCGGCGAGCTGGATCGCCTTGATGCTGTCGCCGCCGAGCTGGAAGAAGTCCTGGTCGAGGGGGACGCTTCGCAGACCGAGGACCTCGCCGAACAGCTGGGCCAGCCGGTACTCGGCGGCGGTGCGAGGGGCCCTGGCCGCGTCCGTATTTCCGGTGTCCGTGGCTCCGGTGTCCGGTGCGGGCAGCGCGGCCCGGTCGAGCTTGCCGTTGCGGGTGAGCGGCAGCCGGTCCACCGCCACCACGGCCGACGGCACCATGTACGGGGGCAGCCGGTCCGCCACACCCTTGAGCAGCGCCGTCGTGTCGCCGGAGGTGGCCACGTAGGAGACCAGCCGCCGCACTCCCGGACGGTCCTCGCGCAGGATCGTCGCGGCCTGCCGCACGCCGGGCTCGGCCAGTAACGCGGCGTCGATCTCCCCCGGTTCGATCCGGTAGCCGCGGAGCTTGATCTGCCGGTCGGCCCGCCCGGCGAACTCCAGCCGCCCGTCGCGGTTCCAGCGGGCCAGATCGCCCGTGCGGTAGACGCGGGCGCCGGGCGGGCCCGACGGGTCCGGCACGAAGCGCTCGGCGGTCGCGGCCGGCTGCCCGAGGTAGCCGCGCGCGACGCCCGCGCCCCCGAGGTACACCTCGCCCACCACGCCGGGTGGAACCGGCCGCAGCGCGTCGTCGAGCAGCAGCACCCGCTTGCCGTCCAGCGGCGTGCCGATGGGGACCGAACCGGCGTCCTCCGGCAGCTCCTGGACGGCGAATCTGGTCCCGAACACCGTGGTCTCGGTGGGCCCGTAGCCGTTGACGACGGTGAGTTCCGGCAGTGCGGAGCGCACGGCGCGCACCGCCGCCGGGGACACCACGTCACCGCCGGTCCAGACCTGCCGCAGCCCGGACAGGCAGGCGGGGTCCTCGGTGGCGAACGCGTTGAACAGCCCGGCGGTCAGCCACAGCCCGGTGATCCCGGTGGCCGCCGTGATCCGGGACAGGGCGGCCGGGTCCAGCCTGCCCGGCGGGGCGATGACGACCTCGCCGCCGGTCAGCAACGGCACCCACAGTTCCAGGTTGAACGCGTCGAAGGCGTGCGGCGAGTGCAGCAGTACCCGGCGCGCGCCGCCCTCGGACCACCACCGGTCGGCGGCGAGCCGGGCCAGGTTGCCCTGGGTGATGACGACGCCCTTGGGGCGCCCTGTGGAGCCGGAGGTGAACATCACGCACGCCGGCGCGTCCGGCGTCGCCCGGGGCTCCCCGGCCGCGGTTCCCCGCGCCCGTACGTCCAACTGCCGCACACCGCGCTCACGTGCCCGGGTGACGATGCGGTCCTCCGCGGTGTGCCGGTCGGTGAGCAGGATCCGTGCTCCCGCGTCGGACAGCACCGCTTCCTGCCGCAGGACCGCGTCGTCCCGTTGCAGGGAAACGCAGGCCGCGCCCGCCTTCACCACCGCGAGCACCGCGACGACCAGGTCCACCGATCGTTCGAGCAGCAACGCGACGGTCTGTTCGGGGCCCGCGCCGGCCGCGGTGATCGCGGCGGCCAGCGCCGAACTCCGCGCGTCCAGTGCGCGGTAGGTCAACCGCTCGCCGGTCTCGGCCGAGTGGACCGCGACGGCGTCGGGCGTGCGGGAGGTCTGTTCGGCGAACCGGCCGGCGGCCGTGTCGGCGGGCGCGGCCGACGTGCGGTCACCTGTGCCGAGCGCGGTGACGTGCCGGCGCTCCTCCGCCGTGGACGCGGCCACCCGCGCCGGTGGCGTCTGCCGGTCAGCCTCGGCCACTTGCCCCAGCACGTGCAGGAAGCGGTCGGCGACATCCCGCAGCAACTCCTCGCCGTGGTTGGCGGGATTGGCATCGAAGTCGAGGCGCAGCAGACCGTCGCCACGGTCGTAGGCGACGATCGAGAGGTCTTCGGACGGCGGGGCCTGGAGGTTGTGGACGGTCGCCGTCGTCGGGCCGAACCGCAACGGCCGGTCGAAGCGCTGGATGTTGAGCACCGGACCGAAGAACTTCCGGCCGTCCTCCGGATAGCCCAGCTCACGCCGCAGGCGCTCGCCCCGGTATCGCTGGTGACGGCGCACCAGCCGCAGTTCGTCGCCGACCCGGTCGAGCAGCGCGCCGAGGGGGGCCGCCGGATCGACGGGCAGCCGCAAGGGGAGGACATTGGCGGTCATCGCCGGCACGGTGCGGGTGAGTGCGGCCGGACGGCCGGCGACCGGCAGGCTCAGGACGACATCGCGGCTCCCGGTCACCGCGTGCAGGTAGACCGCGGTCGCCGCGGTCAGCAGCCGGGTCCAGCGGTGCCCGAGCCGCCCGGCGCCGTCCCGTAAACCGGCGAACTCCTCCGCCGACAGCACCCTGGTCAGCCGCAGCGAGCGGTCCGCGGCCGGGGCCGCGTGGGTGCCGAGGCTCAGGAAGTCCCGCCGACCGGCCAGTCGCTCCAGCCACCAGTCCCGGTCCGCGGCGCGTGCGGCGGCCTCCTGGTAGGCGGCCTCGGCGCGCAGTAAGGGATGCAGTCCGGCCCAGCCGCTCTCCGGAACGGCGCGCCCGTCGTAGAGGCAGGTGTAGATCTCGGCGACGCGTTCGGCGAAGAGGGCCATGCCGGCCCCGTCCAGAGCGATGTGGTGAACCCGGTGGAACAGCAGCGAGCGCTCGTCGGCCACGCGCAGCACGGCCCCCAGGAACAACGGCCCGGTGTCGCCGCCGCCGGCCCTGGTCATCTCGGTGCGCATCCACTCCTGTGCGGCGGCGTCCGGGTCTGGCGCTTCCCGGAGGTCGACCACGTCGACGGTGTGTTCCGGGTCCGGAAGAAGCCGTTGCACCGGTGATGAGCCGGTCATTTCGACGATGCGGACGTTGACCGCCTCGCATGCGGCGGCCGCTGTGGTGACCGCGGCGGCCAGGAGGCCGGGGTCGACATCGCCGTCCAGGACGAGGTATTCAGCCCATTGGTAGGCACCGGGACGGCTGAGCCCGGCACGCTCCGCCAGCCAGACCCCGAGTTGAGCCTCGGAAAGGTGCAGTTCAGAGCAGTGTTCGGGCATCAGGGTGAGCATCCCTATCGGTCTTGCCGACGTGACGCCGGCGACTGCCGTCGGATGTGTGCGGTGTGATCAGAAGTGGCCCACCCCATCGAACACAGCAGGCAATGAGAGAGTAAAGGCGTGGCAATGTTGGCTATCTCACGTTTACTTGGGGCTCGTCGGCGCGCGCGTCGCCCCCCCTCTGAGCGCGAGCGTGGCCGCAAGGGCGGTGACGAGGAGCGATCCGAGGCGGGTCCGGCCGCTCGGCCGGGACGGTCGGCAGCGCACCGGCCCAGGCGGTGCGGGGTACGTGCTCCCGTCACGCCGAACGCCCTCTGCCCTGGGACTTCTCCCAGGACAGAGGGCGTTCGGCACGGTCAGGGCGGCGGCACGGGGCCCGCGCCCCCGGCGACCGCCTCGGTCAGCGGACCGCTGCGGCCTTCCCCCGGATCAGGGCGCCAGGCAGCTGACGACGGGAAGTTCGGTGGGGGCTGCGAGGTTGGCGGGGTCCACGAGACCGGTGACATCTTGAACGGCGCAGTCGACGATCGCCACCGGGTCGGGCACGGCACCGGCCGGTGTGGCGAGCGCGCCAAGGGCCGCAAGACTCAGGAAAGTTACTACAGCAAGACGACGCATGAACGCCCCCCTTGGAATGCACGACATGTCGCCCCAGGGCTTCCCCCACCGCCAGGACGGCATGCCAGACATCACCCGTTCGTGCCTCGCGTGTCTTAGGACGCTGACCCTCGCTCAGTGCGCACTCGCTTGTTCAGGGGGCGTTGAGGACTGCCCCTACCCCGGCCTGACCGAGCGATACAGCCGGCAGGCCATGACCAGGCAGGCTGAACGCCCCGCGCCTTTCGGTCAGTCCGTGGACGGCGCGGGTGCCCGATTCGCCGCCCCCGCCCTTGTCTCCCCCTCCGGCCCCTCGGCACGCAGGCGCAGCGTTGCGGTGGCGATCTCCAGGAAGTCTGCTGCGGGTCCGGTGCGGTTGTCCTCGGGTATGGCCAGGCAGGTCTCGACGGGCAGGGCGTCGGTGACGGTCAGGTAGACGAGGTCGGGGCGGGAGTAGGAGTGCGCGATGCTGACGGGGACGAGCGCGACGCCCTGCCCGGAGGCGATGAGCTCGAACTTCTCCTCCAGCGACGACGTCCGCCGCGTGCTGCCGTCAAGGAGGGGCGCACCGTCCAGATCGGCCGATGTGAGGCTACGGCGGCCGGCCAGCGGATGCGTCACGGGCAGACAGGCGACCTTGGTCTCGTGACCGATGGGGACGGTGTACAGCCCTGAGTCGTCGAAGGGGCGCCGGAGGTACCCCAGGTGCGCGCGGCCGTCGCGGAGCGGCGCGTCCCGTTCCCACCAGCGCAGCGGAAAGACATCGATGACGGCCCCCGGACGGCTCACCGTGTACGCCCGGATCGCGTCCGCCACGTGGAGGCCGGGCGAGAAGGCGACGACGAGTCGCTGCTCGCCCCGGTGGGCCTCGCGCACGCGCCGCAGCGCCCCGTCCACCACCGTGGTGATCCTCGGCGCCTCGTCATACAGCTGTTTTCCCGCCGGGGTCAGCTCGACGCTGCGCGTGGTCCGCGTGAGCAGCGCGTACCCCAGCTCCCGCTCGAAGGCGCGGATCTGGCGGCTGAGGACCGGCTGCGCGATGAACAACGCCTGTGCCGCCCGGCCGAAGTGCCGGTGTTCCGCCACCGCGACGAAGTAGCGGAGCTTGCGCAGATCCAGATCCATGCCGTGACGGTATCAATGGGGTCGGAAGGGTATTGGACGTCCGGGCCGGAGCGCTCGGAGACTTGCAGCCTGATCGCCACCCGAACTCATCCGGCCGGCAACGGCTGTGAAGGAATCACATGAACGACACCCGCAAGACCGCCGTCATCATCGGGGCCTCACGCGCCCTCGGCCTCGGGCTCGCCGCAGAATTACTCCGTCGCGACTGGAACGTCATCGGCACCGTCCGCGGCAGTCGGCGCACCGGCCTGCACGACCTGGCCGAAGCGTCCGCTGGACGACTGACCGTCGAGTCAGTGGAGATGACCGATCCGGAACAGCTCTCGGCGTTGCGCGACCGCCTGGCGCAGCGCGCGCTCGACCTGCTCTTCGTCAATGCCGCCATCACCCGCGGCGACACCCCGATCGGTGAGGTTCCGACGGCCACGTTCACCGAGGTCATGATCACCAACGCCCTCAGTCCGATGCGCGTCGTGGAGGGTCTCGGGCCGCTGGTCGCGCCGACCGGAACCATCGGCGTCATGTCCTCCGACCAGGGAAGCATCGCCTTGAACACCGAAGGCGGGCAGGATCTCTACCGGGCCAGCAAATCGGCACTCAACCAGCTGATGCGCTGCTACGCCGCCCGCCACGCCGACGACACGCGGACGCTGCTGCTCATGGACCCGGGCTGGGTCCGCACCGAGCTCGGCGGACCCGACGCCGAGCTCAGCGTGGAAGAGAGCGTGCCCGGCGTCGCGGAGACCATCGAGCGCCATCAGGGGAAGCCCGGCCTCCACTTCCTCGATTACCAGGGGCAGGCCGTCCCCTGGTAAACCCGGCGGCAGGTCCGGTCATACGGGTGACAGCCGCGCCGACGGTCACGGGTCGCGGCCTTCCCCTGTGCCAGGATCGGCAGACGTTCACCAGGTGCGCTGCGCCGACTCGGCCCTGATGAGGTGCGGACAGGCTCCGCGATGTCGGCGGCCGCCCGTTCGGTCCGAGGAGTGGTGATGGAAGCGGCCCAGGAAATTGCGGCGTACGAGGAACTGGCGAGGGACCCCGCGGAGCGCACGCGGCGTTCCACCCGGATGATCCGTGACTACTACGCGTTCTGCACGGACATCTACCGTGCCACATGGGGCGAGTCACACCACTTCCCCGTCTTCCACGGCGGTGAGAGCCGGGCCGAGGCGATGGCCGCCGGAGAACGTGACCTCGCCGACCGGGGCGGGTTCACGGCGGGGATGAAGGTGCTGGAGATCGGCAGTGGGGTCGGCGGCCCGGCCGTGACCATCGCCGCGCACAGCGGCGCCCACGTCACCGGGTTGGACCTGGTGGAGCACCGGGTCGAGCACGCCAGGGCCCACGCGGCGGCGCGGTGTCTCTCCCACCTCACGGACTTCCGGGTGGGGGACGCCGCGGACATGCCCTTCCAGGACGCGTCGTTCGACGCCGTCTACAGCATCGAGGCCATCTGCCACATGCCCGACAAGACGCGGGTCCACGCGGAAGCAGCCCGTGTCCTCAAGCCCGGCGGCCTCTACCTGGGCAGCGACTGGCTCCAGGCGACCGGGCTGACGACCGAGCAGCAAGAACGGTTCGTCGAACCCGTCTGCAGGGGCTTCGCCCTGCCCGGCCTCTCCACGCCCGATGCCCTGCGGCGGGATCTCCTCGCGGCCGGCTTCGTGGTGGAGGACCTGCGCGACGTCGGTGCGGACGGGGCTCTGGAGCCCAACTGGCGGGAGCTGGAAGACGTCATGGCCGCCATTCCCCCCGCGGACAAGACGCCGCTGCTGGACCTCATGGAGCGGGCGGGCACCTCCCTGTGCACGGCGGCCCGCAACGGCACGTTCCTGATCGGCTGCTGGTTCGCCCGCAAGCCGTCCTGAGGCGCGACGCGGTCGCCGGCCTCGCCGTCGGCCGGCCGATCGCTGCGCGCCGGCATCCTGAGGCCGGGCTCCCCGGCCCTGCCCCCGGCTCTGTCCCCTGGCCCCGTCCCTCGGCAGCGCCGCTCCGAGCGGCGTGCTCGACACGAGGAAGCACCCATGACCCAGACCTCCGAAGACCCCGCCGTCCACGGCGCCCCGCCCGGCGCGGCACCGCCCCGCCCCTCCTGGAGCGACCGGCTCCTGGACGCCGTCGTGCGCCACCGCTGGATCGTCCTGATCCCCCTGGTGCTGCCGGCGGACAAGGTGTTCTCCTTCGTGCGGTCCGCGCACGCCGCGTGCCGCCGGGTGCTGCGCCGCCGGGTGGCGCACGACACGCGCGTCGCGCGTCTCCAGGCGGAGGTACGGCAGCGGAGCCGAGGCGGGTCGCTCTGCACGGGTGCCAAGGAATGGCAGTCGGTCTCGATGTCCCGCGAGCACTTCTACAAGGACGCGGCCCAGCCGGTCAGGATCGATCTCGACGCCGTCCTGGGACTGGACGCGCGGCGCCGGGTGGTCCGTGTCGAGCCCGGTGTCACCGTGGGCCGGCTCGTTCGCCACCTCGTCCGCCGGGGATGGACACTCCCGGTGGTGCCGGAGCTGGAAGCCCTCACGGTGGGCGGCCTGGCGATGGGCTTCGGCATCGAGACCTCCTCCCACCGTCACGGGCTCTTCACGGACATCGTGGAGAGCTACGACGTCCTGCTGGGGACGGGCGAGGTCGTCCGGGCCTCGGCCACGGAGAACAGCGATCTCTTCCGCGCGTTGCCGTGGAGCAGGGGCTCGCTGGGTTTCGTGGTCGCGGCCGAACTGCGTGTCGTGCCCGCCCGCCCGTGGGTCGAGGTGCGGTACCACCCGGTCTCCGACGTCGGGGGGATGTGCCGGGACCTGGTCCGTCTCGCGGGCGCGGCGGACGGGCCCGCGTTCGTCGAGGGGTTCGTCTACGGGCCCGCCGAGGGCGTGGTCGTGACCGGGGAGTTCACCGACCGCCCGGCGAGCAGGAGGAACCGCGCCTGCCGGTGGTACAAGCCCTGGTTCTACGCTCACGCCCACAACCGTGCGCGGGCGGGCGGTGGAGTGGAGTGCCTGCCGTTGAGGCACTACTACCACCGGCACAGCCGGAGCCTGTTCTGGGCCGCCGAACTGCTCGTGCCCTTCGGCAACCACCCGCTGTTCCGTCTTCTGCTGGGATGGCTGATGCGTCCCAGCGTCGCGTTCCTGAAACTCACCGAGACACGGGAGATGCGCCGTCGTTACGGGCGCCATGTCGTGGGGCAGGAGGCGCTCGTCCCCGCGCGGCACCTGGAGGGCATCGTCCGGGCCTGTCACGAGATCTTCGAAGTGGACAAGCTGTGGATCTGCCCGGCGACGCTGACCCGCACGGACCCCCCGGGCCTGGTGGGGCCGGAGCCCGGGGCGGCCGCGGGCGAGCGGCAGTTGTTCATGGACGTCGCCGTCGTCTACGACGTGCCCGGGCCCGTGCGCCGGGGCGAGCCCTGGGACCCGAAGGCCGCCACCCGGCGGTTCGAGGCGTGGGTCGCCGAGCACCACGGGTACGAGGCCCCCTACGTGCTGTCCGGTCTCACGCGGGAGGAGTACCGCGCGATGTACGACTGCTCGCTGTACGACCGGGTCCGGCGCGCCTACGGCGCCGAGGGCGTCTTCGTGGACGCCTACGACAAGACTTCCTCCTGCTGAACGGGCTTGACCGGCCGTGTGCCGCGGCGGCCGGGCAGCCACCAGTTGGCCCCGCCCGCCAGGGTCATCAGGGCGGGCACCAGCACGCCTCGTACGACCGTGGCGTCGAGCAGGACCGCGCAGGCCAGGCCGAGGCCGGTGAGCTGCAAGGGGACGGTCGCGGACGTCGCCGGGCTCGCCATGGCCGCGGCGAAGACGAGGGCCGCGGCGGTGATGAGGCGGCCCGTGCGCTGCATGCCCGCCACCACGGCCGCGGTGTTGTCGCCGGAGGCGAGGTACTCCTCCCTGATCCGGGCGACGAGGAACACCTCGTAGTCCACGGACAGCGCGTAGGCGGTCATGAGGAGGAACACCAGCGCGACGGCGGACAGGCTGCCCTGGTGGCCGGCGTCCTGGAGGTGGCCGTCCTGGAAGCCGTACACCAGCAGGCCCAAGGTCGCGGCCAGGCTCCAGCAGGCCATGACCAGGGCCTTGACGGGGACGAGGAGGCTTCGGGTGAACAGCGTCATGAGGAGGAGCGACGCCGAGGCGGCGATGGCGAACCCCCACGGCAGGGAGTGGCGGATCGCCCCGAGGGTGTCCACGTTCTGTGCGGCTTCCCCGACGACGTGCGCCTCACCGGGAGCGTGCAGGGCGCGGACGTGACGGACGAGTGCCGCCGACCGGTCGTCGGCGGGGGCGTGGCGTGATGTCACGGTCAGGACGGGGCCGGCGGGCGTGGAGAAGGCGGCGTCCCAGGGTTCGGGCGCGGCCGTTTTCCTGCCGTCCCGGTAGTGGCCGGTGAAGGTCCGCACACCGGCGGTGTCCGGCAGGCCGGACAAGGCGCGGGCGTAGCGTTCCACGTCCGGTCGCGGGGTGCGGGCGGGGAGCCCGATGACCAGGTCGCGTCCGGGGGCCGAGAGGAAGTCGTCGCGGATGGCCGTCGCCGTGGTGCGAGCCTCGGTGTCGCGGGGGAGGTCTTCCGTACTGTTCGGTCCGAGGACGGCGTGGGCGGCGGGCAGTGCCATGACGGTCAGTGCCGCTGCCGCCGTCAGCGCGCAGACGACGGGACGCCGGGTGATGGCCAGGGCCGCGCGCCGCCAGGCGAGGTCTCCCGGGGGTGCGCCGCAGCGGCGGCGCCGGAACGGGCCGAAGAGGTCGAACCGGTCGATGTACCGGCCGCCGAGTGCCAGCAGGGCCGGGATGACGATCACGGAGGCGGCGGCGGAGAAGACGATGACCGCGATGCCTGCCGCGGCCGCCGAGCGCAGGAACCCGAGGGGGAAGACGAACAGGGCGCACAGGGACGTCGCCACGATGCCCGCGGAGACGAGGACGGCGCGCCCGGCGGTGCGGACGCTGCGGGTGATCGCCGCCTCCGGGCCGGCGCCGGCGGCGGACTCCTCGCGGAATCTGGAGACCATGAGGATGCCGTAGTCCACCGCCAGCCCGAAGCCGAGGGCGGACGTGATGCTGGAGGCGTAGACCGAGACCTCGGTCACGCAGGTCAGCGCCCGCAGTGCGGCGAGCGTTCCCGCTGTGGCGACGAGTGCGCTGACGACGGGCAGCAGGGCCGCGAGGAGCGACCGGAAGACGAACAGCAGGATGAGTGCGCTCAGGGGTGCGGAAATGAGTTCCGCCCGCACGAGGTCCGCTCGGTTGCGCTCCAGTGTCTCGACGCGCGTCCACGCCGGGCCCGTCGCCGTGAGGGCCACTTCCGGGCCGGGCCGGCCGGTCTTCAGCAGGGGGACGAGGTGCCGGGCGGTGTCCGTCTTTCGCGCTTCGTCCCCGGCCAGGACGACCGTGACGAGCGTGGAACGACGGTCACGGGAGAGGAACGAGGGGTCGCGGGCGGTCAGGTAGGACGCGGTGGCCGTCACCCCTGGTTTCCCCCGCACGTGCCGCTCGACCGTGCGCGCCGCGTCAATGACTCGCTGTCCGTCGCCGTTCCCGGCCGGGTCCCGCAGCAGGAGGACGAGGTCGGGGGCGGACCGGCCGTAGCGCTCGCTCAAGATCGTGCCGGCGCGTACGGCCGGTGAGCCGTCGGGCGTGTTCCCGCCGGTGCTCAGGCGGTCCAGTCCGCTGACTCCCGCGACGATGGCCACCAGGCAGAACAGGGCGCAGGCGAGGAGCGTCGTGCGGGGCGAGTGCCAGGGCCTCCAGGCGCGCAGCCTTTTTCGTGGCCGGTCCGTCCCCCGGCCGGGTCCGCCGAGGGGGTCCTCGCGCCGGCCGGCGCGGAACGGGGGACATCGCACGGGCTGGGCCCTTCTCGCGGAGGGGAGCGGCGAAGGCACCGCCGGATCGTCGCGCCGGGTGCGCCGGCAGGGCGAGGGTGTTCACCGGGGTGTCGGCTGAGCACGGACGGCGGACCGTCGCCCGGCCGTCCCGCCTGGGATGTCACCCCCCGGTCACCGGCCGCTGTCGGTCTCCGGGGTCGGTGCGCGTCCGTTCCGCGGGGTACGCACCGGCGGCCGGGACAGAGTGTCCGCCCACTTGCGGATGATGAGGTCCTGGAAAAGCGCCATGGAGGGGTTGAGTTCGAGGGAGGGAGCGTCGTGGTGGGCCTCGTAGCCCGACTGCTCCCAGGTGACGGCCGCGCCGTCCTGGCTGAACACCCGGTCGAGCAGGACCGAGCGGCTCACGCCGGTCAGCGCCCGGGCCAGCGGGCGCGGGACGCCGAAGCGCACCGGGCCGCAGTGGAATGACGTCAGTTGGCAGCTGAGGACGATGAAGACTCTGGTCGTGGTGGGGCTGGTGGGAAGGAAGAATGCGCGGAACCTGATCCGGTCGCCGACTTCGGTGAGCTGGTACGGATAGTCGTAGGTCATCTCGATGACCTCGGCCTTCAGTTGCACGTGCCGCAGGATCCATCCGACGACCGGCTTGTTGCCGATGGACACGTGGTAGCGGGTCCTCACCGTGTCGCCGGACGAGGCGTGGTCGGCCAGCCGCGCGTCCCAGAACGCCTGATACTTCCGGTGGAGGTACTCGTGGGCGAGGTCGTTGAAGTTTTCCAGGACGACGGAGTGGTGGGCGCTCCAGTCGTAGGACAGGTCCATGCGGGTCCACGCGGATCCCCCGTCCAGCTCGGGCAGGTGCGGGACGCCGCGCTGTCCGGCGAGCCGCGGGTCTCCGGGGAAGATCCAGATGAGCCCGTACCGGCTGGTCACCGGGTAGCTGCGGATCCGGACCTCGGGCCGGGGCCGGCCGAAGAGGTCGTGGGCGTAATGCACGACGCGGCCGTCACCGTCGTAGGTCCACCCGTGATAGGTGCAGGTCAGGTGGCAGCCGGTCACCTCCCCCAGGGTGAGGGCGAGCTGGCGGTGCGCACAGCGGTTCTCCAGGGCCCGCAGCACACCGTCGCGCCCCCGGTAGAGGGCGATGGAGCGGTCCCAGAAGCGCACTTCCACCGAGCGTCCCGGAGCCACCGCCTTGTCGTACGCGACGGCGTACCAGTAGTCCGGGTCCAGGCCCGCGGCGCGCGCCTTCTGCCGCCTTCCCCGAGCCTCGCCGAACGACGGTGGCCCCACGGCCTCGTGGGCGGAGGACGATCCGGCGTCCATTCCTTCTCCCTCTCTCCCGTCTCGACTGCCCCGACTGTCCCGGCCGACGCTGAGCCGGCAGGCGCGGTGCACAGCCGGGCAGACCCGGTCACCGGCCGCCTTGTGAAGCAAGCATTGCCGAAGAGGGACGGCGGGGAACCGACGCCACGCAGTGCGGCTCCTGCTCCGATCCGGTGACGCGGCGGGCCGGCCGCCCGTGCTGCCCGCGGCCACGGCCTGTCGCCTGGGATGCTCGGCCGTCATGGAGTCATCGCTGGAAGGCTGGGGCACCGTCGGTTTCGCGCTCGTGCTGGTCGTGGGGTTCGTCGGGGTGCTGTTCGCGGGTTCCCTCCTGCTGCCGGGGCGCGTCCACGCGGGTTCCCCGCTGGGGGACGGCAGCCGGGAGAGCTACCGGCTCAACGGATTTTTGCTCTTCGGCCTGGCCCTGGCCGCGACCGCGGCCGTGTGGTGGGTGCGCCCGGACGCGCTCGGTTTCGTCGCGGATCATTCGCCGGCGCTGTTCGTGGCCGCGAACGTGCTGGCCTTCGCGGTGGCGGGGGCGCTGTACGCGGTGGGGCGCCGCCGGGGCGCCGGGGCGGGGGCCGGGCGCGGTGCCGCCGCCGTGGTGCGTGAGTGGTTCCTGGGGGTGGAGCTCAACCCCAAGCTGGCCGGGGTCGACCTGAAGCTCTTCTCCTACCGCCCGTCGCTCATCGGGCTGTTCCTGGTCAACGTCTCCTTCGCGGCGGCGCAGTACGCGGAGCGCGGGGAGCTCGGCGGCCGGATGGTTCTGTATCAGGTGATGTTCCTCCTGTACGTCGCCAATTACTTTCAGTTCGAGTACGGCATGGTGCACACCTGGGACATCAAGGCGGAGCGGTTCGGCTGGATGCTGGTGTGGGGCGACTTCGTTCTGGTGCCCTTCTTCTACAGCCTTCCCGGCCGGGTCCTGCGCGACGTCGAAAGTCCTCTGCCGTGGTGGCAGGCCGCTTTGTCCATCGCCTTGTTCGCGGCCGGTTTCTGGATGTTCCGGGGGGCCAATGCCCAGAAGCACCGTTTCAAGGAGGACGCCCGCGCGGTCATCTGGGGGCGCCCCGCGCGGGCGCTCGGCGGGCGCCTGCTGGTCTCCGGTTTCTGGGGCGTCGGCCGCAAGCTCAATTACACCGGTGAGCTGATGATGTACACGGCATGGACGATGCTGTGCGGCACCGCGTCCCTGCTTCCCTATGCCGTCCCGGTGTTCCTGGCGGCGCTGTTCGTCCACCGCGCGCTGCGGGACGACCGGCGCTGCCGTGCGAAGTACGGGCGCCTGTGGTCGGCCTACTGCCGTACGGCGACGTTCCGCATGGTCCCCTTCGACTCCCCCCGCAGCGGAGGCGTCCGGGGGGCCCGGCTGCCGCGCCAGGAACGCGCGGCCGTCGGCTTTCTCGTCTTCTCCCTGGTGATGGCCTTCACCCTGGAGCTGTACTTCGTGACCGCCTGGCGCACGATCGACCAGCACCAGGACGTGTTCGCACGGCTCTTCCGCGTCTACGGGATGGGCGACAGCACCTACTACGGCCAAGGGGACGTGGCCCTGCCCTTCGCCCTCGAAACCATCAATGTCTTCCTCACCCAGGGACTCAACATCGCGCTGATCGTGGCGATCGTGCGCGGGCTTCCGTGGCGCTACCCCTTGCAGCTGGCTGTTTCCTCGTACGTGGCCTATTCGGTGCTGCTGTATTTCTGGCACGCGCACGCCGGCGGCTACCCGGCGATGCCGGTACACAGCCCGCTGGCCTTCTTCGTCTTCTACGCGCCGAATCTGCCCTGGTTCCTGGGCAACCTCTGGATGGCCGGCTCGGCGTTCAGAGCCATGACCGCCCGGCTGGGTCCGGCTCGGGCAGCCGGTGAGCCGTCCCCCTCCGCGGCCGCGGGGGTGCCGGCGGCGGCCGGAGTGATCACAGGCCGAGGAAAGAGGTCGGAAGCCGCCCCCCGCCCTGCTGCGGAGGAACCCCGGCCTTCGGGCCGTTGATCCACTCCAGCCAGGCCGCGAACTGGGCCAGTTCCCTGCCCAGTCCCGCCCACTGCCCACTGAGCACGGCGTGCCGCGCGGAGGACGCCAGGGCCTGCCCGAGCACGCTCATGAGGGCGGCATGGAAGGCGCTGCTGCGGACGTCGGTCATCGCGAGCAGGCGCAGCGTGCGGTCCCGGTGCCGTGGGTTCGCGCGCCAGGTGGTGAACATGGCCTGCCGCAGCGCCCGCGTGCCGGGGGTGTGGTCGGTCAGCATGCGGTGCATGCCGGCGCCGATCCTGTCGGGCACCCGGCACGCCGCCCTGCGCCCGCGCGCGTAGGTCTCGACGTCGGCTGAGCGGGCGAGGTGTTCGGCGTCGAGGAAGGCGGCCGTCAGCCCGGAAGCGGTGAGGGGGTGACTGAAGCCGACGGCGTCCCCGATCAGCGCGCAGCGACCGCGCCCGTAGACGACTCGCCGGCAGAAGTGGTTGGCGGCCCACTGCACGCGTCCCGCCCGCAACTCTCCGGCCAGTGCAGGACGCAGGGCCGGCGGGAGGGCCCATGTGTAGCCGTGGCGCAGATAGGAGGCCAGTTCGCCTGAGGTGGGGCAGGCGAGGGGGACGTCGAGGAAGAGGCGGACGGTTCGGGGTCCGAGCCGGTAGGCCAGCGCCGGGCCGGGTCCGCCGAGCATGATGTGGCCGTACTCCTCGCGGGGCAGGGGAATGTCGGGCAGGAGGAACCCGGCCATGCGGGACAGCGGAGTCCGGGCCGCGGGGGCCCGCACCACCGCCCTGCGGACGACCGAGGAACGCCCGTCCGCACCGACCACCAGGGGCGCCTGCCGGCTGCCGCGGGTCGTGCGCACCGTGCCGCAGGGCCGGACGCCCAGGACGCGCTCCCCCGTGACCAGGTCGATCCCCAAGGTGCGGGCGGCGGCACGGCGGAGCTGTGCGGCGAGTTCGTCGTGCGGCAGCGTCACGGCGGTGCTGTCGGGGAAGGGAAGGGTGATCGGCGGGCTGCCGTCACCGGGGTGGACGAGGAAGCCGCTGCCGGGTGTCGCCGCCCCGAGCCGGAGCGGGTCGACACCCAGGCGTTGCAGCGCCTGCACTCCGGCGGGCTGGATCCATTCGCCGGCCAGGCGGCGGGGCGGTGTGCGGGTCGCTTCGAGCAGGACCACCCGGGCGCCCCGGCGGGCGAAGGCCAGGGCGCAGGCGCAGCCGCCGGGTCCGGCGCCGACCACGATG
Source organism: Streptomyces sp. NPDC046215 (assembly GCF_040646215.1). Lineage (NCBI taxonomy): Bacteria > Bacillati > Actinomycetota > Actinomycetes > Kitasatosporales > Streptomycetaceae > Streptomyces > Streptomyces sp. NPDC046215. The sequence continues at coordinate 45,549 of NZ_JBEYZW010000004.1, forward strand.
ACATCCGGTTGTCGCACAGCGTCTCTCTTTCCACGCGTCATCGGCAGCGCGCCGAACGCGGTCCGCCCCCCGACCCGTGGGCCGCCCTTTCACCGCCGGCACAGTTTATTTCTTTTCGTGGTGTCTTCATTGCGTACGGGTATCGCGCCCGGGTAACTTCGCTTTCCCGCTCTGCCGGCCGCTCCCGTGCTTTTTCGATGGAGGAATGTTGATTCTGGTGACAGGCGCCACCGGGCATCTCGGCGCCAACCTCGTACGCCGGTTGCTGAGGGACGGGGAGGAAGTCCGGGCGCTGGTGATGAACGACAGCTTTTCCCGGTCACGGGCGCTGGAGGGCCTTCCCGTGCACTGCGTTTCCGGGGACATCCGCGATATCGCGGCGACAGCGAGAGCAATGGCCGGGTGTGATCGTGTCTATCACTGCGCCGCCCGGATCTCCACCACGCAGGGCGGACGGCGCGAGATCTACCGTACGAACGTCCTGGGCACCCGGAACGTCCTGGAAGTGGCGCGGCGCCGCGGTGTCGAACGGGTCGTGGTCACCGGGTCCTTCGGTGCGACCGGGGAAATCCGCGGGCGGCCGAGCGCCGAGGACGTGCCCTATTACCCGTTTTCCCGGCAGACCCCTTATGCCACCACCAAGGCCCTGGTGGAGCACGAGTGTCTCCGGGCGGCGGTGGCGGGGCTCGATGTGGTGGTCGCCGTTTCCACCGCGATCCTGGGGCCGCACGACTACGCGCCTTCGCGAATGGGCCGGGTGCTGCGGGACTTCGCCCACGGGCGGCTGCTGGCCTATCTGCCCGGCGGCTTCGAATTCGTTTCGGCGGCGGATGTGGTGGAGGGGCATGTGCTGGCGATGCGGCACGGCAGGCCGGGACGCAAATACCTTTTCTCCACCGAATTCCGCACCGTCGACCAGTTGATGGATCTCTACAGCGCGGTCTCCGGCCGGCCGAAGCCGCTCCTGCGGGTGCCCGCCTCGGTCATGGCCGGGGTCGCGGAGGTGGTGCAGCCGGTCATGACCGCCGTGGCGCCGCATCACCAGCCGCGGTTCACCCCGGCGGCGGTCCGCTTCCTGCGCTCGCAGCGGCGCGCCGACTGCTCGCGGGCCGTCGAGGAACTGGGGTACCGGCCGACGAGTATCGCCTCGGCCGTCGAGGACGCCTTCGCCTGCTTCGCCCGGCGGGGCGTGGTGCCGGCGCCGCGGGTGATCCCGACGGCACGCAGCGGCCGGGGCGGCTCCCAGGCACAGGTGGCCCGGTGAGCGGGGAAGCGAGCGGGGCCGCGGTGGCGGGCGGGTGCGGGGCCCTGTGCCCGGGCGGGGGCGGGTACGCGGCGGACGGTGGTGGCAGGCCCGCCGTCCCGGTACGCCCGCCCCGGCTCGCAGGCGTCCGGCTGCCCTGGCTCGGGCACGCCGTGCCCTTCGGGCGCGATCCCGTCGCCTTCCTCAGGGGCGCCCGCGAGCGGTCGGGGGATGTCTTCTCCTTCACGCTGCTGGGCCGGCCGGTGACCTTCCTGTGCGGCCGTGCCGCGCACGAGGCCGTTTTCCGCGCGGACGAGTCGGTGCTCAGCCCCAAGGAGGCGTACCGCTTCATGACGCCTGTCTTCGGCCCCGGCGTCGCCTACGACGCCGAACCCGCGGAGATGGAGCGGCAGATCGGCCACCTGCTGCCCGCCCTCACCTCACGCAGTCTGGCCGCTCACGCGCGCGTCATGGAGGAGGAAGTGCGCAGGCACATCCGTGCCTGGGGTGACAGCGGTGAGGCCGACCTCGTGGAGACGATGAACGAGATCACCGTCGCCGTCGCCACCCGCTGTCTGCTGGGCCAGGAGGTCAGCGAGCGGCTCGGCCCCGAACTCCCGCGTCTCTTCCGTGACCTGGAATCGGGGATCCGGCTGGCCGGGCTGCTCAGCCCGGGGGTGCCGCTGCCCGCCTTCCGCCGCCGGGACCGGGCGCGCGCGGCCCTCGGCCGGGCGCTCGGCGAGGTCATCTCCGCCCGCCGCGCCGCCCGTCCGCCTCATGAAGCACCCGGACCGACGCCGGACATGCTCACCACCTTGCTCGCCGCCCGCACCGCGCGAGGGGCGCCGCTCGACGACGAGACCGTCGTGGGCCTGCTCATCGGCATGGTCTTCGCCGGGCAGCACACCAGCGCGATCCTCGCCGCGTGGACGGGTGCCCTGCTGCTCAGCCACCCCCGGCACCTGCCCGCGGTCCTCCGCGAGCAGGAGGAGACGACGCGCGGCGCGGACACCCTCGACATCGCCCTGCTGCGCCGCATGCAGTACCTGGAGCACTGCGTGCGGGAGGCGGAACGGCTCCGCCCGCCCTTGATCGTGCTGATCCGCAAGGCGCTGCGGGACTTCGTCCACGGCGCCCACCTCGTTCCGGCCGGGCACCTCGTCATGGTCTCCCCCGCGGTCTCCCACCGCCTCCCCGGCATCTTCCGCGACCCCGACCGCTTCGACCCCGGCCGGTACGGGCCCGGTCGCGAGGAGCACGCGGCACCGTACGCGCTGATCGGGTTCGGCGGGGGCCGGCACCGCTGCGTGGGAACAGCCTTCGCCTACCAGCAAGTCAAGATCATCTGGAGTGTGCTGTTGCGCGCCTACGACCTGCGCCTCGACGGACCCGGCTGCCCCGTGCCCGACTACTCCACCTTCATCCCCGGGCCCCACACCCCTTGTCCGGTGCGCTATCGCAGGCGCGCATCCCCGATCGCCACCGGTCCGGGAGGACAGCGGTGAGCGTCCTCCGGCCCCGTCCGTCCGCTCCCGCCTCACCGCCGGCACCCGGCCCTCCCGACTTCACCGCCGCCCGCAGCAAGCGGGAGAAGGTGCGGGCGGCCGGTCTGGACCCCGACTACTGGTACCCGGTGGCGCACGACCGCGACGTGGCCGCTGGCCGCGTCGTCGAGACCCGCTTCTGGGGCCGGTCCATCGCCGTCCACCGCGGCGACGACGGCACCCTCCACGCCGTGGAGAACCGCTGCGACCACAGCCGGCTCCAGGGCGCCGGAGCGGTCGGCGGCCGCCCCCTCCGGTGCGCCTGCCGGGGCCCGGCCCACGCCGGCTCCGCCGTACCCGGCGCCCACGACGACGATTCCCACGCCCGCGGCCGCCCGCACGGCCTCCCCGTGGCCGCCCGGCACGGCCTGATCTGGGTCTTTCCCGGGGACCCGGCCCGTGCCGGAGAGCACCCCGTTCCGGGCATTCCCGAGCTGGAGGGGCCCCGGCCCTGGGCGCGCATCGACGCCGACTTCACCTGGCGCGCCCACCACTCCATGATCTTCGACAATGTCAGCGACTTCTCCCACGCCTACCTGCACCGCAAGTACCGGCCCTTCTGGGACGCGGTCCTGACCCACTGCGAGCCCGTGGGCGACAGCGTGCGGCTGAGTTACCGCACGCGGATCGGCGGGGGCCGCTTCACCGGCCGGTTCGTGGACCGCCGACGCGTCGACACCACCTCCATCGACCTGACCTTCGACTACCCCTACCAGCGGTCCGACACCGGCGGCGCCATCAAGCACTGGTGCTTTGTGCTGCCCATGGACCGCACCACCACCCGCGTGTTCTTCGTCTTCTACTTCGACGCCCTGACGGTCCCCGGCACCCGGCTGCGCGTGCCCCGGCCTCTGATGGGCCCGCTGATGAAGACCGCCGGAGCGCTGACGGTGCGACCGCTGCTGCGCGAGGACGGAGTGGCCGTCGAAGCCGAACAGGCCGGCTACCAGCTCCACCACGCCGCACCCGTCGTGGAGCTCAACCCGGCCGTCCACCTCTTCCAGGACCTCATCATCCGCAAATGGCAGGAACACCTTGACCGAGAGCACGCGGCCACCGGCCCCCGCACCGCACCATCCGCCGCGGACCGTCACCGCGACGCCCCCGCCCCCTCACGAAGCACACCGCAGGGCCCTTGACCGGCTGCTGGCCGAGCAACGGCCGGACGGCTCGTGGGAGGGGGAGATGGTGTGGAACACGATGATCCTCTCCCAGTACGTCATCGTCTCCCGCATCACCGGGCTCATGCCGGCCGACGCCGAGCGGCGGGCGATGATCCGTCACTACACCGTCACCGCGACACCCGAAGGAGGGTGGGGCCTGCACCCCGCGTCGGGGCCCTCCACGTACTGCACCACGCTCGCCTACGTCGCGCTCCGCCTGCTCGGCTCGGCGCCCGGGGAACCGCTGTGCGCCCGCGCCGCGGCGTGGCTGCGGACCCGGCCCGGAGGCGTCGCCGCCATCGCCACCTGGGGCAAGTTCTGGCTGGCCCTGCTCGGCCTGTACGACTATCGCGGGGTCAACCCCGCGCCGCCCGAGGTGTTCCTGCTCCCCCGGTGGGCTCCCCTCCACCCCGACCGGCTCTACTGCCACACCCGCTCCATCCACCAGGCCATGGCCTACCTCCACGGCACCCGGTTCCGGGCCGAGCTGGGCCCGCTGGGCCGCCGATTGCGGCAGGAACTCTTCGGCACGGACACAGCGCCCCGCAGCACAGCGGTGTCCGGACCCGATATCCACGTACCGCCGGGAAGGCTGCTGCGCTGCCTGTACGCCCTCACGCGCGCGTACGAGCGCCGGCCCGTCCAACGGCTGCGGCGGCGGGCCCTGGAGCGCTGCCTGCACCGCGTCGAGCACGAGCAGCACGTCACCGGCGGGCCCTGCCTCTCACCGGTCAACGGGCTGCTCAACGTCCTGGTGCTGCATCACCGGCAGCCCGGTTCGGCAGCGGTGGCCCGGGCGCTGGACGCCCAGTCGTACTGGCGCTGGAACGACGAGCAGGAAGGCACCCGCTTCGCCGGGGCCCGCTCGCACACCTGGGACACCTCCTTCGCCGTCGAGGCCCTCCTGGCGGACGACAGCCGGCTCCGGGACGCCGGCGCGGCGGCCCTGCTCCGCGCGGCTTCCTTCCTCCAAGGCGCGCAGATCACCGAGGAGATCCCCGACCGGGCGGTCACCGCGCGCTCCCCCGCCCTGGGCGGATGGTGCTTCTCCGAGGGGGGTCACCGCTGGCCGGTCAGCGACTGCACCGCCGAGGCCGTGGCCGCGCTGCTCCACGCCCGCCCACGGCTGCCGTCGGCACGGCGGTGCACCGACGAGGCGGTCCGGCGCGCCGTCGCCTTCCTGCTGGACCGGCAGAACCCCGACGGAGGTTTCGGTTCCTACGAGGCCCGGCGCGGCGCCCGCCGGCTGGAGGCGCTCAACCCGGCGGAGATGTTCACGCGCTGCGTCGTCGAGGACTCCTATGTCGAGTGCACCGCCTCGGCGCTGCTGGCCCTGTCCGCCGTGGACCGCGACGATCCCGCCCTGCCCGAGGGGGCCCTGGCCCGCGTCCGTTCCCGAGCCACCGCCTTCCTGCTGCGCGGCCAGCTGCCCGACGGGTCCTGGCCGGCCGCCTGGGGCATCAACCGGATCTACGGCACCTGGTTCGCCGTCCGCGGGCTCCGTGCCGCGGGGACGCCGCGCACGCACCCGGCGCTCCGCCGCGCCGCGCACTGGCTCCGTTCGGCACAACGGGCCGACGGGGGCTGGGGAGAACACCACCGCGGCTGCACCGAGAACCGCTACGCCGAGGCGGACGAAAGCCAGCCGGTCTCCACCGCATGGGCGCTGCTCGCCCTGATGGACCTCACCGCACCGGACGACCCGGCCGTCCTGCGCGGAGTCCGCTGGCTCTGCTCCCACCAGAAGCCGGACGGCACATGGACCCCGGCCAAGGTCAACGGTGTCTTCTTCGGCACCGGCATGCTCGACTACCGGCTGTACGTGCGCTATTTCCCGCTCTGGGCCCTGGGGCGCCACCTCCGGCGCGTTCCTCAGCAGCAGGCTCACGAGCGGCCGGCGCCTCAGTAGAGACCGGGGATGATCCTCCAGCGCACCTTCGCGCAGTACTCCCGGTAGGCGTCACCGTACTTCTCCAGGCAACGGCGCTCGTCACGGCCGCAGCGGTCCACGAGCAGAACGGCCAGGAAGAACGGGTAGAAGTACGGCAGCAGCCGGTCCGTCCCGGCGGGCAGCACCCAGCACAGCGCGAGCACGAACTCGGGCAGGTAATGGAAGTGACGGGCCACGCCCCACCAGCCCGAATACAGCAGCAGGGTGTGATGGGCACCGCCGTCGCGCGTGGTGAAGGACGCCTCCAGCACCTTCGGGGGACGTCCCCAGATGAGGGTGGCCCCGCCGGTCCGCCGCACACGCTGGCGCTGCTCGTCGGCCGAGTAGTTAACGGCCAGGGCGGCTCCCCCGGTCACCAGCAGGGCGGCTGTGACCGGCCAGGACAGCTGGCGGGGGTGTGACACCAGATACAGGGTGCTGAGGGCGTAGACACCGGGCAGCCAGACCGTCACGCCCCAGCACAGGTAGTAGCCGAACCGGTCGTGCATCACGTCCAGGGTCGAACAGTAGCCCTCTTCCCAGTGGAAGAACTTGACGATGTAGGCCAGTTGCAGCACCACGGCGACGGCCATGGAGGACGAGACGCCCCCGTGCCGCTCGTACTGCGCGGCGGCGAAGGACACCAGGAGCAGGCTCCAGGACATCATCCCCACCCGGCAGTTGAAGAGCTGCTTCAGGTCGACCGATCCGATCGACGGGTGCAGCTCGGTACCCCAGAAGTAGTCCAGGACCCGGTGGCCGGTGGACCCGTGGTCCGGGCCGGAGGGCCACCGCAGGCCCTTCGCGTACCAGGCCGTGCAGAGCACGAAGCACAGCAGACATGAGGTTGCCAGGAGCGAACCGAAAGAGTCGTAGAGGACCCCCGCGGGGAAGAGCCCGAGACCGAACGACGCGGCCAGGTACACCCCGTGCGTGACCAGGAGAGCGGCCATGCCGTTCGCGCGGTACTGAGGGCGCACACCGTGCGGCGTCACGGGCCCCTGGTGGAGGCGCCCCGGCAGCGCCCTGAGCAGCAGGGCCTCGAAAGCGATGAATCCGGCGACGGCGAGTGCGCTGGGCCCGCTCGGGCGAGGAATACCGCGCAGCAACTCCCCCGCCACGGCCGCGCGGGCCAGCGCGGCCGGCGAACCGTCGAAACGCACGCACGCACACCACAGCAGCAGGACCAGCGGCGGTGTGATCACCATAAGAGCCAGCGGGAACAGAAAACAGCGCAGGAACACCGCGCTCCTCCCCAGAGGCCGCCCTTCCCCGCCTTTCGGCGAGGAAAATCCGACACCCGGAGCACCCACCTCGACTTCGCCATGAGACATGGCCAGAATCTAGGGGAAAACGGACATCGGTCCCAGGCATGACGCGCACACCGAGCATGACGCGCACACCGAGGCGCATACCGAAAGGCGTACCCGTTGCCCCCACCCTTGAGAGTCGCCGTGGTCGGGGCGGGCATGGCCGGACTGGGCGCCGCCTGGGCACTCTCCCGGCACCCCGAACGGTTCCACGTCGAGGTGTTCGAGGAGAGAGCGAGAATCGGTGGGAACGCCGCCACCGTCGATATGCCGCAAAGAGACGGCACGACCCTGCCCTTCGACATGTCGGTGACCGCCTTCATCCCCTCCGTCTACCAGAATTTCTCGGCGCTTCTGCGTCACTGCGACATCACCGCCGTCCCCACGCGCTTCTCCTATGCGGTGCACTACCAGGGCGGCGTCCATGCCCACGACTTCGAGGGCTCCCTCACCCGGCAGTACCGCAACGACCTCACCGCCTTCCGGCGCATGCTGCGCACCCTGCGCGCTTTCAGCGCCTTGAGTCGGCGGCCTTCCCGCCTCGCCGCGGCCGCCGACCCGTTCAACTACGTGAGCATGCGCCAGGCCCTGGACCGGTGGGGGATCTCGACCGGGTTCCGCCACGCCATCCTCAAGCCGATGTTCGTCAACTTCGTCCTGGCGACGGACATCTTCTCCATGCCGGCCGCCATGTTCGCCCGCTACCTCGACTTCTTCGACGTCGAGAAGTCGACGCCCATGACCACCTGGCAGGGCGGCACCCGGGAGATCTACCGGCGCATGACCGCCGGCTTCGCCGATCGCCTCCACCTCGCCCGCCCGGTGACCGGCCTCCACCGGCACGCGCGCGGCGCGACCCTCCGCGATGCCGACGGCCGCCGCGCCCACTTCGACGCCGTCGTCCTGGCCTGCAACGCCAACCAGGCGCTCGCCCTGCTGGACCGGCCCACCGCGCTGGAACGGCGACTCCTCGGCGGCGTGCGCTACAGCAGCGAGCTGCACCATGACGCCGTGGCGCACCACGACGACTCGATCCTGCCCCGCGACGCCACCGACGTGCTGGGGTCCCGCAGCACGTTCGTCCGCCACTACGGGCCCCGGCCGGACAACTACGAGGTCACGTATGTGATGCACAACCAGCAGCCCTGGGCCCGCGCCTCCGACCGGCCCTGCCTCGTCACCTACAACCTGGAACGCCCCGTGCGCCCCGATACCGTCATCGCGCGCGAGTGGTTCCAGCACGTCGTCCACGACATGCGGCACATGCTCCTGCTCATGCCCCTGCTGCCCACGCTGCAAGGCCGCGGTCACGTCTGGTACTGCGGCGCCCACACCGCCGTCAACAGCCAGGAGCACGCCCTGATCTCCGGCCTGAGCGCGGCACGGCAACTCGGAGCCGACTACCCCTTCGCCGACGACCCCCAGGCCCGCACGTGGTTCAACTACTACGGACGCATGGTGCAGGGGCGCCGCTTCCGCCCCGCCTGACGGCTCTGTTCTTCCTTCTCCCCACCCCGCAATCGGGCATCATCCGGCTCGCGCTGCCCGCGTCGGCCGAGCTCTTCCGGTGTTTTCACCCTTTCGCGTGATTATGGTGCCGTGTCGTCCGGCGGACACTGAACAGCAGCCGGAGATGGCCCGCCGGGCTCTTCCGGGCAGCAGAGGAGGGTTCTGTGAGCACATCCGACACAGCCGACTCCACGGTTCCGCAGGTCAGAGAGAGCGGGGAGGTGGACACCCGGGCGGGCGCCGCCGAGGCGATCGGCGGGAACGTCAACGCCGTCTGGCGGAACTGGTGGACGTGGGGCCCCGGCAACGGCACGCACAACCTCCAGCTCTCCTGGAGCGTGATCGGGGTGAACTCGACCGTCGTCATCATCGCCTCCGAGATCGACGGCAACGGCAACCGCTTCGTCGCGTCCGCGCCCATCCGGGCATCGAGCATCGCCCCCGGTAACGGCGTCGTGAACTTCAAGATCCACATCGAGTGGAACAGCCCCATTCCCATGCGCACGGACGTGCTCGTCTTCAACTGAGCACCCACCGCCCGACCGCGGCGCCTTTCGCCGGACGGCAGAGGCGTCGCACCCCGCCCCGGCCGAACGGGCTGATCGTTCACCGGAACCCGTCTCTTCGCGGGCGTCGCTGTGGTGATGTGGTACTCCGTGTCCGCGTGCAGGGAGGCTGCCCGTGCCGAAAACGCCGCAGGAAATCTTCGAAAGCTACGTCTACGCCGGTGCCATGACCCGCAACGCCGATGCACTTGCCGAGAGCTTCACCGAGGACGGCATCTTCGAGGCACCGCTCTTGCCTCCCGGCGCTTCCCTCCCCAGGCGACTGGAAGGCCGCGAGGAAATCCGCAAGGCCATGGCGGCGTACTACGAGCGGCAGGCGCAGGGCGGCCGTTCACCGAACCTGGAGAAGTCCGGGTACGTACTGCACACCACCTCCAGCCCCGACGTGTTCATCGCCGAAATCGACACAGTCCTCGACGGAGACGAGGGCGAAGAGGACACGACACACTCCCTGGTGCAGATCTTCCGCATCCGCGACGGAAAGATCGCCCGGCTGCGTGACTACTTCGCCCCGGGGCTCATCGGCTGACGCGCCGGTCGGCCGCTCTGCCCCTGCCCCCTCGGTGGCTGGGCACCGAGGGGGCAGGGGGTGGCCGGGGGCGCGGCCATGAGCGCGAGCTCCCCGCACCTCCCGGCGGGGCAGGGCTCGGCGGGGGGACGGCCCGACCGCGGTCAGGCTTGGTGAACGATCCGGCCGTCGAAGACCGTCATGGCCACCGGCACACCGGCGATCTCCTCCGCGGGTGTGGTGCGCAGGTTGCCGCCGAGCACGCACAGGTCGGCTACCTTGCCCACGCTCACCGAGCCCTTCCAGCTCTCGGCGAAGTCCTGCCAGGCGCCGGCGGTGGTGTAGGCGGCCAGGGCCTGGTCCAGGGTCAGGCGCTGCTCCGGTCCGTGCACGTCGCCGCAAGCACCGCGCCGGGTGACGAGTGCCTGCACACCCGCCCGCCAGTTCGGCGTGTTCACCGGGGTGTCCGAACTGCCCAGGAGCGGTACTCCGGCGTCCACCGCCGAGCGCCACGGCAGGAAGGCGTCACCGGCCGGCCCCTGGGCCGCTCCGTGGATCGCGTTGGCCCAGCTCTGTGCCTGTGGGCCGAGGCCGATGCGATACCTGGCCATCGTGGGCAGGAGGCTCGCCGGGACGAATGCGCCGTGCATCGCGATGTGCCGCGCGTCGGGGCGCGGGTGGCGGCGCAGGGCGGCGGTGAACGCGTCCACCACGGTGGGCACCCACCGGTAGCAGTGCACCCCCACCTGGTAGCCGGCGGCATGGGCGATACGGACCATCTCGGTGAGTTCGGCGGCCCGCTCCTCGTTCGTGTTACCGGCGACCAGCAGGTCACCGCCGCTGTCGGAGAACAACTTGACGCCGCGCACCGCGAACCGGCGGGGGTCGACGCCGCTCGGCGGCGTGAACGCGCGCAACGCCTTGTCGACCGCGGCGGCCGATCCGCCGGACTGGGAACAGGGCAGGAACAGCGCGCTCACCCGCGCGTCGAGGGTTCCGGCCCGGGCCAGATCCGCATAGGCGTTGAGGGTTTCGATGCCCTGGGTGCCGCCGCCGAGTCCGTCGCCGCCGGGCCCGAGGCCCGGGTCGGTGAAGCTGGTGATGCCCTCCGCCCGCAGGCGGGTGAGCGCGTCCTGGATCGCCTGCTTGCGCTGTTCCCGGGTGCGGGGCGGCAGCAGCAGCTGGACCTGCGCCTGCCCTCCGTAGCGCAGTACACCGGTGGGGCGCCCCTGGGCGTCGTAGTCGACGCCGGGCTTCCTGGTTCCGTTCGGCCCCACGTCGGTGATTCCGGCGAGTTCGAGGGCGCGGGAGTTGACCGCGCTGACGTGGTAGCCGTTGTCCTGGAGGAACACCGGGTGGTCCGGCGACACCCGGTCGAGGTCGTCCCGGTTCGGCTCCCGCTTCTCGGCCAGCCGATAGGGGTTCCACCCGGCGCCGCGGATCCACTCCCCCGCCGGGGTGCGTCCGGCCTCGGCTGCCACGGCGGCGACGATGTCAGCGACGGACTTCGCCGTGGCCGGGCCGAGGTCCAGCGCGTACGGCGGAAGGTTCAGCCGGTACACCGCTGCGTGCAGGTGGGTGTCGTTGATGCCGGGGATCAGCGTCCGGCCCCGCAAGTCCACCGTCTCGGCGCCTCTGCCGGCGCACGACCGGGCGCCGGCGTCCGGGCCCACGTAGACGATCCGGCCCGCCCGGACGGCCACGGCCGTCGCTCGCGGCCGTCTCGGGTCCATCGTGATCACATCGCCGTTGTAGAGCACCAGGTCCGCCGGGCCCGATCCGGTCGCGGCGGCCCGCCCGGTACCGCCGAGCAGCGAAGTGGCCGCGGCGGCTCCTAACAGCCGGCCGACGCCCCGCCGGGACACCGTCGCGGTCAGGCGTTTGTCAGGTATAGCCATGGGAATTCTCGCGTTTCGTGTGGTGGGAAAGGAGTGGACGAGAAGCTGGGGAACGAACGGAGGATCTTCCGGTGAGGACACACACGTCAAGTGGCCGAACGCTCCCACGGCGTAGAGCGGCCCCGCACCACCCGCGCTTCCGTGAGCCGGGCTCTATGCGGGTGTGGGGGCCACGGTGCCCGTGCGTACAGATCGCGCAGCTCAAGGGCTGCGGGGTCGCCCTTGTGGCAGAGTGCCGGCAGGGTGTTGTAGGCGTGAATGGGCTTCGTCTCGCCGATGCGACGGCTCGCCGCCGACGAGCTGCGCGGGTCCCGGGACTGACCTGGCTCCGGAGCAGGGATGCGCTCCACCCCGGCCGGCTGCCGGGGCGGAGCGAGGAGGCGTACGGACGCGGGCTCAGCGGGTGCCGGCCCGCCGGCGTCGGCGGAGCGCGACGGCGGCCCCGCCGATGAGGGCGAGTGCCGCGCCGGAACCGCCGGCAAGCAGCGGGGCGGAGGGCGAGGCGTCGTCCGCCTTGCGCTGAGGGCTGTATCCGCTCGAGTAGCCCTTGGTGTCGTACTCCGACCCGGGCAGCTTGTCGGCGTAGCGGGCCTTGACCAGCTTCTGGTAGTCGCTGAGGGACACCGAGGACTGGCCTCCCAGCCCTTCCCGGGCTTGGTCGTTGAGCGGCTCGACGGTGGTGAGCTTGAGCTGGTACCAGCCGCGGATCTGCGGCTCGGTGAAGACCAGCGTGCCCACGGTGGCCTTGCTGGCGTACGTGGCGTCGCCGGCGCCGTCGCGCACGGCCGCCAGGTGCCAGCCGCCGCCCTGGGTGGGGGCGAGCATGACCGTGGCGTCACGGCCGTTGACGGTGACGCTCAGCGAGGAGACGAGCTGCGTCAGCTTGATCGCCTCGGTGGGCAGGGGCTGGGCGGTGCCCGCGACGAACCCTGGGGTGATCTCGTTCAGTGCCAGCGGGTCCTTGATCGTGAACGCCGGGAGCCCCTGGCACGGCTCTGCCGTTTCGGGGATCGTCTGCACCAGCCCGCCGGTGCCGCCGGCGGGCACCGGGGTGCGCAGGAAGCGGCAGACGGCGTTGCGGACGTCGGCGGATTTCACCGCGTTGAGAGCGGCCTGGTAGTCGGGGATGTCGGCCGGGAGAGGGTCCTTGGCCGGGGCCGCCTGGGCCGGACCGACGACGGACAGCAGTGCGGACGCGCTCAGTGTGATGACGAGGGACAGGCGGGGAAGGCGAGAGCCCGCCCGCTTGCTGGACGTTCTGGTGCCGCTGGTGTCGCGCATGTCGCCTGCCTTAGCGGGAGATGCCGATGCGGGAGTGGGTCCACTTGGACGAGCTGTTGCTCACGTAGTCGTTGTAGTTCCACCACGTGTACGTGGTGGTGTCCGGCCACGGGTCGCCCACAGCGATCGTGTTGTTCGAGTTGTCGAAGCCGTAGACCACGTTCATGTGGCCCCCGCCGGACGTCCACCCGATGCGGGCACCGATCGGCCGGGCCGCCTTGACGTCGGTGTACACCTGGTTGAACGTGGCCGCGCTGTTCAGTCCCGAGCCGGTGTGTGCCAGGCCGAGGCTGCCCCAGCCCCTGGCCATGTCGTCGAGCGTGGCGGGCTGGTTGTTGCAGCCGTAGGAGGGCTGGGCCCGGGTGCAGAAATCCGTTTGCGTGGAGCCGTAACCCTGGAACTTGGCGATGGTCAGCCCGGAGGCGACCCAGCACCACTGGGTCTTCTCCTGCTTCAGCATGGTGATGCTGTCCTGAGCCGCTTCGGCGTGAGCCGTACCTTCCGCGGCGGCGAGCAACCCCGAGGCGGCCAGCACGATGGCCGACGCCGAGGAGCCGTACCTGAATCTGCCCATGTTTCTGCCTTCCCCTGATGGGTGCGACGAGACGAGCGGGGCGATCTGGCACGAATATGACAGCGCAGCATGTCAAATACATATAGGGGCCTTGCGAGGATTCAACCCCTTCTGATTATTTGTCGCCTCATCGTATAACTCAGGGTGGATCTCCGTGTCTGGTGCGCCCTCGATGGAGAGGCCGGCCCGCGCGATGGCAGCGAGAGCCCTGTCGCGCGTGCCGGCTTCCGGGAAACCGGGACGCGGCGCGATGACCACGTAGAGCACGGGATCGCTGGTCAGGCCCGGGCATCGGGCGAACGCGTCCTGCTGTACGCAAGACCGGAACAGAGTCCGCGTCTTTGTGGCTTCTGCCAGTACGACGGTTTGCCGAGGTGCGGGGAGACTGCCCGTCAGGGGCTCGGTGCACCGGAGACGGTGCGCCGGGGTCGAGGGGATGACGTAGCGGCAGGGAGGGCAGCGCGATGAGCGGGCAGCAGTATGACGAGATCGGCGAGGCGTTCGAGGGGTTCAAGGCCCTGCCGCTGGAGCAGTACGCCGTGGTGCCCGCCTTCCTGGCCATGGTCGGGGACGTGCGCGGCAAGTCCGTTCTCGATCTGGCCTCCGGCACCGGCTTCTACAGCAGGGAATTCAAGCGGCGCGGCGCCTCGGAGGTGCTCGGCATCGACATCTCCGGTGAAATGGTCGCCGTGGCGCAGCGGTTTGAGGAGGACGATCCCCTGGGCGTGCGCTACGAGGTGGGCGATGTGTCCGCACTGCGGCCCTTCGAGCAGCGCTTCGACCTCGCCACGGCGGTCCAGCTGTTCGGTTACGCGGAGGACATCGCCACCGCGGAGCGGATGTGCCGCAACGCGCACCGGAGCCTGCGGTCCGGCGGTGAGTTCTTCGTGCTCAACCAGTCACCCGACTTCCGTTTCGACGGGCCGCCCCCGGACAAGTACGGCTTCCGCAGCGAGCTCACCGGCGAGGAAGCGGAGACCGGACCGCAAGTCCGGACCACCGCACTGCTCGACCCGCCGATCTCGTTCCTCGCCAACCGTCCGCGCCGCGAGGTCTACGAGAAGTGCCTGCGAGCAGCCGGATTCAGCGAGGTGACCTGGGTCCCGCTGACGGTGTCGGAGGCCGGCGTCCGCGCGTTCGGTGCGGACTTCTGGGCGGACTTCCACGCCAATCCCCCGCTGGAGATGCTGCGCTGCCGCGCCTGACGGCCGGCCCCGGCCATCCCGGCAGGCCCCGGCCGCCCCGAAAATTGATTGGTGCGACCTGCCGCTGAGCTGCGATGATGCCTCCGTTTCCCAGCGGAGGACGTTTGTTCTTTTTCGTATGTGCGGGGTGCGGCGCCGAGCTGACCATCCCGTTGTCCCAAGTCACCCTGCCCGCCCACGCCCGTCAGAAGTACGGGAACGGCATTCAGCTTCCGGTACTCATGGAACCGGGCACCTTCGCCGTGGACCCGGAGCCCTGGGGGCCGCCGTGGCGGAGGTGGGAGGAGATCCATCCGGATGAGGCGGCCGCCCGAGGCATCTACGCGCCGGTCTACGCGCTGTCCGACGGCGCGCCCGGCGCGATCGTCATCGCACCCGGTGACGCCCGCGGCACTGTGCTGATCCCGGAGAAAGGCGGCGGATACTGCTGCGGCCTCGACGGGGCCGACGGTCCCAATATGGCCTGCGCGGCATGCGGTCTGCCCGTGGCGAGCCGGATCGACGACTGCTCCCTCTGGCAGGCGGTGTGGCTCGCCCCGGACGCCGTCCGCCGCCGCCCCGTCAACGGCGCCGACGCCGCACCGCTCTCCTGGGCGGAGCTGATGGCGGAAGGGAAGAGCACGCCGCCGTTCGCGCCGATATCCGGGTGGGCGGCGCAGCCGGGGTCGAGGTACTGGTGGTCCTGGAGCCCGCAGTGGGAGGCCGCGGCCGGCCGGGCGCTCGCTCACCTGCTGGCAGCCTCGGAAGGCCGGCCGGTGACGGTCCCGGACGGCCTGACCGGGGAAGTGTTCCAACGCGCTCTCGACGCCCTGCTGCCCGCGGGTGCACCGGCGCGGCGCGCCGTGATAGCCGGGCCGGGCCGGCCCGTTTCCGGCGCGGGCGCCGACATCGTCCTCGTACCGGTCCATCCGCAGACGGGAGAAGTCTGGGCCCCGGCCGGGCCGGTGGCCTCGGCGCACCCGGTGCCGCTGCCGTTCGGGGTGTGGCTGTGGCTGGCCTTCCCTGAGCCGCACCTGCCCCTCCCGGCGTCGGGCAGCATGCCCGACGGCGTCCTGCGCGACGATCCGCCCGCGCCGCACCCTCATCACCTGTTCCGGGCCGATTCGGGAGCGTTCCACCACGCTCTGGCCCGGTTGCCGGCCGTTCGCAGCCCGTGGCTGCGGGAGATCCTCGAAAACCTCACACAGCACATGCGGGCCCGCCTCTTCTAGCCTCAGAAGCTCACGGAACGGGGCAGAACGGCCGGTCGGTGTCACCGTCCGTTCTTACCGCACCGCGAAATCGCCTCCACCGCTCCTGCGGCGAGGCCCAGTCGCGCGAGGGCGTTCCTCGACGGCAGGTACGGCAAGTGTCTTTTGCCGCTCTCCTCAACCACTCCGGCAGTGTTTGCGGTCTTGGTACACAGGCGGCCCTCCCGCAACGCGGCCAGAGATATTCCGCAGTTGCGCCCGGGTCGCACGAGTACGGCCCGGTGCACACGACTGTGAGGAGTACGCAATGGCGTTACGGAAGAGCACGACGGCCGGCGTGGTGGGTGTCGCGGTGGCCGCGATCGCGGCCACCGCCTTCGTCACACCCGCCCAGGCGGCATCGGACGCGGCTCCCACGAGGGGCGGCCATCGGGCCACGCAGCGCGCCATGGACGAGGCGGTGAAGGCGGGCGTCCCCGGCATCACGGCCCAGGCACGTGACACCGACGGCGTCTGGAAGTCAGCGTCCGGTGTGGGTGATCTGACGTCGGGTGCGCCGCGCGGCAAGGACGACAAGTTCCGCGTCGGCAGCATCACCAAGACGTTCGTGGCGACCGTCCTGCTCCAGATGGAGGCCGAAGGCCGGCTCAGCCTCGACGACACCGTGGAGCACCAACTGCCGGGCGTGGTGCGGGGCAACGGGAACGACGGCAGCAGGATCACCGTCCGGCAGTTGCTCAGCCACACCAGCGGCCTGTTCGACTACATGGCCGACGACGAGTACAGGAAAACGTACCTGGAAGGCGAGGGCTACCTCAGACACCGCTACGACACCGTGCCGCCCGAGGAGCACGTGAAGATAGCGCTCTCCCATGAGCCACTGTTCACGCCCGGTGCTCAGCCCAAATTCTCGTATTCCAACACCAATTACATCCTGGCGGGGCTGATCGTGGAGAAGGCCGGCGGAAGGTCGTACGAGGAGGAGGTCCGCGATCGCATCATCAGGCCACTGGGGCTGAAGAACACGTCCAACCCCGGCAACAGCATTCACCTGCCCCGGCCCAGCAGCCGCGGCTACGCCAAGCTGTTCACGTCGGCGCCCGACCGGATCGAGGACATCACCGAGATGAACGGGTCGCAGGGCTGGGCCGACGGCGACATCATCTCCACCGCGGGCGACCTGAACCGGTTCTACAGCGCCCTGCTGCGCGGCAAGCTCCTGCCTCCGAAGCAGCTGAAGGCGATGAAGACCGTCGCAGCCCCCGGGCCCGGGTCCAAGTCCTACGGGCTCGGCCTCCAGCGGTTCGAGACGAGCTGCGGCACCTCGGTCTGGGGCCACGGCGGAGGCATGGTCGGTTGGCTCTCCATGGCCGTGACCACCGAGGACGGCCGCCACCAGCTCGCCTACAACTTCAACGGGGACTGGGATGGGACATCCATGCGCAAGATCGTCGACGCCGAGTACTGCAACACGTAAGCCGTACGACGGTCGGTCGGTCGGTCGGTGCACCTTGTCCTGGCTCTCGTGCGTCACCTTCCTTGCACTGCACGGAGTCCAACTGCGCCCGGATATCGACACCGCAGAACGCCTGGTCCTCACGGTGACGACAGTTCACCCGACCGAGTGATGGCTGTCCATGCGTTGTGAGTCGAAGATGGATTGCTTGTGGAGAAGCTGCCCGCCAAATCCCAGCTGGAGGTTCTGTATGCGTTCTCACCGTGCGCTTGCCGCAATCATCACTCTGGCCGTGGTTGCAGGCGGGCTGCTTGCCGGAGCAGGAACAGCCTCGGCTTCCCCTTCTGCAACGTCCCGGCCGACGAGCAGCGCCGCCGTTGTGGCTGTTGAGAAGTCCATTGGCGCGCCAGCCCAGTTGGCACGCGGATATCAGGGGCCGTTCGGCACATTCGATCAGTGTTATGCGGAGAATCAGCGTTGGTCACGGACCCACGTGGTGAACGAGTGCTTCTACTGGGGAGGTAGTGGCTCCCCTACCGGTTGGTACTTCTACGTCTTCGGCCCGCGCTGAGGCACAGGAGCGCACCTTCGCCGGCCGGCAGCCCTCTCACCCTCCATGTACGTCGCCCGCGCAGTCGGCACGTAATTCACGCTCGGGCGGCGGACGGCAGTGACCCGGCGCCTGCCGCTTCCACGACGGTCTCTCCTGCCCGGGTGCGTGCGTACAGCACCTCTCTGCCCGCGCGGTGGGCGCTGACCAGGCCCGCGGTGCGCAGGGCCGTCAGGTGCTGGGAGACGCCGCCGGGAGTCAGTCCCGTGCGGCGGGCGAGGTCAGTGGTCGAGGCGGGGACGGTCAGCTCGGTCAGGAGGGTCGCGCGGGTGCGGCCGAGCACCCCCGCCAGTGCCTCGGAGCCGGTGGACGCTGGTGCGTGCCAGAGCGTGCCGACGGCGCGTGGCGGGTATCGCAGCGACGGCTGCCACGGCTCGTTGAGCACGGAGAACACGCGCGGCCACACGAAGGCTGACGGCACCAGCAGCAGGCCGCGGCCGTCGAGTCGGCGCGCTCCGCGCGCGGTGCGGTGCTCCAGGTGCAGGGTGCCTCCGGCCCAGGTGACCTGGGGGTCGAGGTCCGCGAACAAGTGCTGGGCGCCGCCTTCGACCAGACGGCCGGCCCGGTATCGGATGTCGCCTTCCAGCAAGGCGAGGATCCGCGACCAGTACGGTGCCAGCGCCAGCTCCCAGTACGCCTCCAACACGTCGGCCAGCCGCCCGAGCTCGGCTGCCGGGTCGGCGCGCAGCGCCGCCATGCGTTCGGGCGGCACCTCGGCCGTCGTGTGCAGCAGCGCCGGCGGGGTGGCCCGCACCGTGGCCAGTTCCACGTCCAGTGAGGGAAGTGGCGTCGTGGGCGGCGGGCAGATGAACCCGGGAACGCGGCCGGCCCAGGGGGAGCGTGTCGGCACCGGGACGAGGTCGAACAGCGGTCGCAGGTCGAGGCCGGCCGTCTTCAGCCGCGGGCGCACCTGTTCGGCCCAGGTGCGGTGCAGGCCGTGTTCGTCCGCGCCCTTGAGCACGCGGACACTGGCCACCACCTCCCACAGCGGGGAGATCGCGAAGCGGGTGCGGGCCATGTCCTCCAGGCCGAGTTCGATCTCTATCATTTAGCTGAGGGTAAAACACTGGGTGGATCGGTGGGTGGCCGCGCACGGTAGCGCGCATGACCCGAGCACTCCCTTCGCCGTGGCGGCTGCGCGACTTCCGCGTGCTCTTCACCGCGGGTGCCCTCAGCCACCTCGGCAGCAATGTCGGCTATGTGGCGATCCCGCTGTTCGCCGTCACCACCCTCGACGCCGGCCCCGGCCAGGCCGGTGCGCTGGCCGCGCTGTCCACCGTCGCCTTCCTCCTCATCGGTCTGCCGGTGGGCGTCTGGGTGGACCGCCTGCCCGGCCGCCGGGTGCTGGTGGCCGCCGACGCCGCCCGTGCGGCGCTGTTCGCCTCCATCCCCGTCGCCTGGTGGCTGGGCGCGCTGTCGCTGCCGCAGTTGTACGCGGTGGTGCTGCTGAACGGCTGCGCCACGGTGTTCTTCGATGTCGGCTCGCAGAGCGTCCTGCCCGAACTGGTCGGCCGCGAGCGCCTGGTGCCGGCGAACACCGCCCTCGTGAGCCTGATGGGCGGCGCCGGCATCGCCGGTCGCGGCGCGGGCGGTTTCCTGGTCCAGTTCTTCACCGCCCCTCTCGCGATTCTCGGCGGGTCCGTCGCTTATCTGGTCTCCGCCGTGGGCCTCATGGGCATCGGCCGACGACGCGCTCCTGCCGTGGTCGTGGCCGACCGGCGACGGCTGCGGGTCGAGATCGCCGAGGGGCTGCGCCACGTCCTCGGCAGCCGGGAGCTGCGGGCGCTGGCCCTTACCGCGACTCTCACCAACCTCGGCGCACAGATGATCAATGCCGTACTGCCGGTGCTGTTCACCCGCGAACTGCACCTGTCGGCCGGGGTGCTCGGGGTGTACTGGGCGGCCGGCGGCGTGGGCATTCTGCTCGGTGCCGGGCTCGCGCGCCCCATCGCCGCCCGTCTCGGCCACGGCCGCACCCTGGGGCTGGCCGGGCTCTGGTTCGCACCCGGCGCCCTTGCCGTCGCGCTGATCGGCGACGGGCCGTGGCTGTGGGTGGCCGGCACCGGGTGGCTCGCGATCATGACGAAGACGGGCATCGACAACGTCCTCGGCGTGACCCTGCGCCAGCATGTGACCCCCGACCCGCTGCTCGGCCGCATGAACGCCACCTTCCGGTTCCTGCTCACCGGCGCCACGGCCGTCGGCTCCGCCCTCGGTGGCCTTGTCGGCCAGGTGGCGGGCGTCCGTATGGCGGTCTGGTCGGGCGCGATCTGCCTGGCGGGCGCCTTCCTCCCGGTCTTCTGCTCCCCCATCCGCAGACTGCGCGAGCTTCCCGTGGTCACCGCGCCGCACGACCGGGCGTCAGCGGCGGCCGCCAAGAAGGTAAGGGGGGCGGCCGGGCAGGTGTAGCGTTCCGGTATGTCGACAGCGCCGTCCCGGTTTCCGCCGCGCCCGATCCGTGGTGTGCGCGTGCTGCATCAACGGGTGAACTGCGCGCCGCAGTTCGCCGAGATCACCGTGGACTTCGAGCCCGCGGCTGAGGGCTTCGCCTTCGAGGTGGCCGAGGGCCTGGCGGTGGCGTACGAACCCGCGGAGGACCTGCCGCGGTTCTTCGCAGCGGCCGCCGCGGGCATCGAGGAGCAGTTGCGGCTACCCGAACACGATGTCGTCCCAGCCACTCGGGTGGTGTTGCGCCAGGCCCGCGCCCATGCGTTCGGCTCCCACGAGCCGGCCTTCAGGATCGCGGGCTACCTCGCCGCGCGTGAGGCACTGCAACGGAACAGGGCACGTGGTCGTACGGCACCAGGTTCCCAAAGCCGGCCGTCCGTCATGCCGTAGGGCGTTCCGCGGTGACCGTGAAGTAGTCGAGGGTGCCTTCGTGGTAGGCCCGCAGGAAGTTGCGCGGCCAGGTGCCGGGCGCCCACATGCCGGACAGCCAGCGGTCCCATCCGGGCCATACCGACGACCCGATCGACGTGGCACGGATGCTGGTCAGGCCGGCCTGTTCCAGGCTGCTGGTCAGCAGGGGGATGGTGTGGGCGACATCCAGGCCGCTGGCGAACGTGTCGAGCAGTTCGGCCAGCCGCCCGGCACGGGTCTCATCGGTGTCGGGGATGAAGAAACTCGCGACGACGACGCGGCCACCGGGCCGCACCACGCGTGCGGCCTCCCGGGCGAAGGCGCCGAGATCACGGAAGTGCTGGGCGGCTTCGACGCTGTACAGGCGATCGAACGATCCCTCCCCGAACGGCATCTTCTCAGCTGCGCCGCGTGCGAAGCGCAGTCGTGCGGGGGTGCGGGCCAGCAGACCGGCGTTGGCCTGCCCGGCACGCTCGAGCTGCTGCGGATGGATGTCCATGCCGGTGACGTGCGCGAAGCCGTACTCCTCCAGCGCGACAGCACAGCCGGCCCCGAGCCCGCAGCCGACCTCAAGGGCCCGTAGCCCGTCAGTGGGCGCCAAGGCACCGAGCACGTGCCGGTACAGAGCCCGCTGACTGCTGATGCGGTCCTGCTCGGTCAGCGGCCGACCGAGATCGATGCCGTGCCAGTATCCGAAATTGGTGTATCCCCCGCCGAACAGGGCCGTCGAGCTGAGATCGCCCGGACCGTACGCCTCCTGAACAGCGGGCGGGATCGGGTGCTGCGCCGCTCCGGAATCCTGTGTCATCTGCGCCACCTCCATGAGGAAGAGCGTGCCGCCATGCGGCGACCGCACACTCAGACCTACCCACCGGCGAAGACGGTGGCGCCGGCATCGGTCAGATCGGCGAAGAAGGCCGGCTCGACCCGTTCCTCACCGGTCGGGGAAGGAGCACGCCCCGGACCGGGGCGGCACCGCGACTACCCGGTCCTCCCCTTTCCGGTCGTCCCCGCCCGGCGGGCGCGGCTCACGGACGCGGTCCGAGTTCCGCGGTGACGGCGCCGCGCAGGAGGTCCCGGGCGCGCTCCAGGGAGAAGGAGCCGCTGAGCCAGCGTTTACTGAGGCCCTCGACCAGGGTGGTGAGGCGGTCGGCCGCGTCTTCGGCGGACACCTCGGGCGGGATGCTCCCGCTCCGCTGGGCGCGCTCGATGAGGTCACCCGCGTAGTCGGTCCAGCGCGCGGTGGCGGTGCGCAGTTGCTCACGGAGTTCGGGCTGGAAGACGGCGGTGGCTCGGAGCTCGCCCCAGGCGGTGCTGTTCTCGATGACGACCGGCGTGTCCTGCAGTTCCAGCAGCAGCATCTCCTCGAGATGGCCGCGGGGGTCGGTGTCGGGGTCCGTGGCGGGGTCGGTGTACTGCTCGGCCCGGGTGCTGATGAACTCCAGCGTGTGGGACATCAGGCCGGCGCGGTCCTGGAAGTGGTAGTAGATCAGCGAAGTCGACACGCCGGCTTCCTCGGCGAGCTCCTCCACGCGCAAGCCCCTGATGCCGCGCTGCGCGACGACTCGGGCGGCGGCCTCCAGGATGACGGTGCGACGACGGGACATGCGCTCACTTCCGTGTTTTGGTCTCACAGGCCACTGCTGTCCCATGTTACCTTCGATTCCTGACTGAAATTTCAGTCAGGAATCGGTCATGGCGGCGCGCAGCATCGGCCGCTGTGCGTGACCGGGCTGTCGCCATGCGCACACCGCGGCTGAGCGGTGCGTGGCACGGAGCCCGCACTGTTCGTCTCGGCACTGGAGTCCCCTTGTCCCCCCACCTCGTGTCCCGCCGTACCGCCCTGCGCGCCGTCGCCGGTACGGGCGTGCTCGCCGCCGGGGCGTCGGCGTGCCGGTCGCAGGATCCGTCAGGATCCGGCGCCACCGCTGCCGCCCGCCCGGCCTCCCGGACGGGAGCGGATCGCCGGTTCGGGGCCGAGTGGGAGAGCCACGCGCGGACCTTCATGTCCTGGCCCGCCCTGCGGCGGGTCTGGACCCTGGACCTGCGCGCGGTGCGCGAAGACATCGCCCGGGTAGCCCGGGCCGTCGCGGAGTACGAGTACGTCGTGATGCTCGCCCGGCCCGGCCAGCAGGCCGCTGCCCAGCGGGCCTGCGGCTCCCAGGTCGAAGTGATTCCGCTGCCGGTGGACGACCTGTGGGCCCGTGACACCGTCCCGGTGTTCGTCGAGGAATCCGGCCGGGCCGTGGGCGTCGACTTCCACTTCAACGGCTGGGGCAACAAGCAGAAGAAGCACGACAGCGACGCCCGAGTCGGTCGCTCCCTGCTGCCGCGGTACCGGATCCCGCGCAGCGCGGCCCCGCTGGTCGCCGAGGGCGGCTGCTTCGAGACCGACGGCCAGGGCACCCTGCTGGTCACCGAGAGCTCCGTCGTCAACGACAACCGCAACCCCGGAAAGAGCCGGGAGACCATCGAGACGGAGCTCAAGGAGGCCCTGGGCGTCAAGAAGGTGATCTGGTTCGCCGGGGTGCGCGGTCAGGACATCACCGACGCGCACGTCGACAGCCTCGTACGGTTCGCCGCACCCGGTGTGGTGCTGCTGGACAAGGCGTTCCCCGGTGCCCCCGCCGACGTCTGGTCACGCTCCGCCGACCAGGCCAGGTCCGTCCTCACCCAAGCCACCGATGCGCGCGGCAAGCGGTTGGAGGTCATCGACCTGCCGCAGCCCGACCCCGACCGGATCACCGGCACAGGAGACGACTTCGTCTCCTCGTACGCCAATTTCTACGTGGCCAACGGCGCGGTGTTCATGCCGGAGTTCGGCGACCAGCGCGCCGACGACCGGGCACGGGGGATTCTCAAGGAGCACTTCCCCGACCGCGACATCGTGCCGGTGAACATCGACACCATCGCCGCCGGCGGCGGTGGTATCCACTGCTCGACCCACGACCAGCCCGGCAAGCCTGTCGACCGCTGAGCGAGCCGGCCCTCTGCGCGGGGGGGGTGCGCCGGGCCAGCTGCCCTCGGGTGACGGTCACCCCCGCCCTGTCTCGTTCGGGCTTCCCGAGCCCTTCCCGTCAGGCCCGTTCGCCCGGTCGTCGATGTCCGCCGCGCCGAAAGGGCGCTCCGGGGGTGGCGCCGGGCCGGAGGCGTCGGCCGAGGCCGCCCTCGTCAGCCATTCCGCGGCTTCCCCCATCGCACCGCGCCGCTTGAGTACGTGCGCCAGGTTGAGCATGCCGGCGGTGTCGCCCGCCCCGGCCGACGAACGGAACCAGCGTTCGGCCGCTGCCAGGTCACCGCGCTGCGCGCACAGCGCTCCCAGGCTCGCCATCGCCGCGGGGTTGCCTTCCTGGGCGGCGGTGCGCCAGTGCGGTTCGGCTGCCGCGTCGTCGCCGCGGGCGTGGAGGAGGTTCGCCAGGTTGTTGTGGCCGTTGGCCCGGGTGGCCCGGTCGTCCACCTCCATCGCCCGGCGGTAGTACGTTTCGGCGCCGGCGTCGTCGCCTTGGTGGCGCAGGAGGACGCCCAGGTTGAGGAGCGAATCGGTGGAGCCCTCGGCCACGGCGCGGCGGAAGTAGCCCTCCGCTTCGACCGGTCGGCCCTGCCCGCGCAGGTGCTCCGCGTACAGGTGCATCGCGGGGGCGCTGCCCGCGTCCGCGGCCTCGCGGAAGCGGGGCTCGGCCCGCGTCATGCCGAAGCGGTCCCTGACCACCTCGGCGACGAGGAGCATCGCCTCCGGGTCGCCCTCGCGCGCGGCGCGCTCGAGCCACGCCTGGGCGGTGGTGAGGTCGCCCTTCTGAGCGGCGCAGGAGCCCAGGTACTTGGCTGCTTCCGCGCTGACGTGGCGGGGGGTGTCTGGAAGAATCGTCTCCTGGGCGGCTTCGTCGACGCCTCCGCAGAGCTCGTGCAGTTCCTCCCAGAGGTGCAGAGCGCGTTGCCACTTCTCGGCGGGGACCCCGTCCGGGGCAGGACGCCCCGAGGCATCCATGGGCACGTCGGCGGGCGGCTCCGACGGGCGGGGGCCGGTCTGGTTCCACACCCCTCGGCAGCCTTCCACCGCCGCCGTGCACCACGCGTGCGCGAGGGCCATGTCGCCCTCGGCGATGCGCACGATCACCAGCGCCAGGATGACCTTCGAAGAGTCCGTGGCCGGGTGCAGGTCGAACTGCTTGCGCAGTTGCGCCCACTCGAACGGCGTGCTTCCGGCGCGTGCGACCCGGCGCACGTAGGCGGTCGGCGACGGATCGAGCGCCGGGTCAGGCACCCCGCCCGGGAGTGCCTCGGCATCGAAGGGCACGGTACGCCGCGTCCACACCTGGAGCAGGGCGATGCGCATGCTCAGCGCCCCGAACTCGGCTTCCCCCCTGCGGAGGTGAGCCATGGCACGCTGCTCCTGGCCTCGCTCGACCTCAAGTGTCACGAGGGCGGCGAGGCCGACGGGGTCACCCGCCGCGGCGGCCTCCGTCAGCCAGATGTGCGCCTCCTCGTACCGGCCGAGCAGGGCGAGCCCGAGTCCGTACACGGTCATGCCCTTGGCGTGGCCCGCCTCGGCGGCCTTCCGGGCGCGGCGCTCGCTCAGTGGTCTGTCGCCCGCGTACGCTCTTTCGACGGCCACGCTCGCGAGTAAGCCCAGACGAGGCATACGGTCCGGCATCTCAAACCCCCGTTATCCATTGCCAGTTGGCCTTTTACGGTAGTACTCAGGCGCCGCTGTGGACATGCCCCGCCCAGTGCGAGGGTGCGGCTGGGCGCGCGGTGCGGGCGGCGAGCGCCGCGCGGTGCGGGACCCCGGGCCGGGTCGGACGACGAGTGCGGGTCCGTGGAGAAGGCGCGGGCGCGCTGCAGCGACTCGGCGTCGTCGACCGGCCAGAGGCTGCCTATCACGTGCGGGAATCCCGCCATCTGGAGTGCGCTCGCCAGGTGCAGGGCCTCGTCGGGCCCGCCGCATCAGCGCTCCGCCCGGTTGGCGCCGGGCCTTGGCGAGCAGCGAGTGGTTCCCGGGGAGGCCCGCGGCCGGCCAGGGCCCGGCGCAGGTCGTAGTCACCTGCCCCGCCTGCTTCGTCCGCCTCAGTTGAGCAGCTGCGTGTCGAAGGGGACGGGCAGCCAGGTGTCCTGGCTGAACCCGGGGTCGCCGGGGTCGTCCGCGTAATGCAGCTTCCAGGCGGTTCGCCGGTAGCCGGCCGAGGGGATCGTGCGGAACGGCAGTCCGTCATCGAGCCACTGGGTGGTGTGGACTTCACCGTCTTTCGCCCAGACGATCTCCGGCACCCATGAGCAGTCGCATCCTCGGGTGGATACGGTCAGGTCCACCTCCAGCGTTCTGCCGCCCGTGATCTCCCAGGGAATCGACGCCGTGCCACCGGTGGTCACTACCCGGGCGTACTGGCCGCCGCCGTCCAGGTCGGCGTGGGCCCGCACCGTCGCCAGGCCGCCACCGCAACCCGCGGTGAGCAGCCCCAGCACCGTCGCCTGGCCGGGCGGCGGTACCGGGTGGCGTTTGACCACTCTGATCCGGATCTCCTTCACCACCAGCGGTCTGGAACCCTGGGGTTGGAGGGTCAGGGTGAGCAGGGTTTTGTCGGGGTCTCCCGCGTTCCGGGAGGAGACCAGGGAGCTGTCCACCTCACGACCCTTCACCGGTGGATTCACCAGTTCGCCCGGCGGTGTCTTCACCACCCACACGTTCCACGGGCACTGGTACATGTGCCGGCCGACGTTGACGCCCTCGCTCCGGGCGCCCTCCTGATCGGCTGGGGTGTGCGATCCGGTGGGGGCCGGTGAGGAGCCGGCCCGGGCTTCTCCTGCTGCCGGCGGGTTGACGCTCGGGGCCGCCGCGGGTGATTCCACGGTGCGGGGCGCCCGGGACCCCGACACATAGAGGGGCGGCTCCTCCCCCTTGACCTCGCCGGTCACCCAGGAGAACCCACCGGTGATGGCGAGACCGATCGCCGCCGCCGCGGCGGCGACCACGACGGGCGCGATGACTGTCGTGGCCATGAAGCTGCGGTCCCGTAAGGGGAAATAGCTCCGGTGCCGTCGGCCATCGGGGTGGCCGTCAGGTTCGTCAGACTCCGGCTGCCTCTGGTTCTCGCTCATGTTTCTCCCTCGCTGTGGCGGCACAGGCTAGCGAGGAACCGCGCGGTACCGACCCCTTACCGATACACCGCATCTCTGCGCCGGGCGTCACCCGCGACGTTGGCTGCGAACAGGCCCAGGTCGAAGTCCTCCGCCTCGGCGAAGGGCGTCGGGTCGTCCGCCGGGTCGAGGAGGGTGTCCGGCGCCGGGTAGGTGAGAGTGGTCGCTCCGACCGTCAAGCGGCAGCGGTCGGACGACCGTTCGTGTCGGATCTCCACGTGGCCGTCGACGGCGACATCCCTCTCTCCCAGCCGCAGGCGCAGGCCGCCGGTCGCGCGGTAGAGCACGACGGGGACGCCGTCCAGCTCGCCGTAGTGACCGGCGGGGGTCCGTCCCGGGGGCAGGGAGCCGACCCGTGCGCGGGGGCCGAGCTCGCCGCCGGCCGGGTCGAACGCGGCCGCCTCGTCGAAGCGGTCGAAGGACCGCACGATGATGCTCATGCCTGTATCTTCCCCGGTGCGAGGTCCCGCCCGCCGGTGCGGGTCGCGCTCCAGCGGTGCTTCGCTGGGTCGGACTCGCGCCCGGCCCTGCCTCTGTCCGCTGAGCGATCTCCCCGACGATGGCGAGGGCACGGGGTGAAGCACAGAGTCAGCGACTTCGCGCCGGGGCGAAGGGGATGCCCGACGTCATGCCGCGGCAGCCGATCATGAGGGACTCACCGAGGAAGCTCACACCGATGGCGAGCTGGAGGGGACGCGCGTTCTCGTGCATGCCCATCTGCACTGCCAGGACATTGAAGCCGGCCGCGATCGCCACGGTGCCGATCACGGCGAGGAAGGTGCGGCCGGTGTACCGCTGCCACAGGACGCCTCCCTTGTCGACGAGCTGAACGGTGGCGCCGCGGAGTGCGCCGAGCGCCACACCGAAGACGGCGCCCGCGATGACCCAGGTGATGTCGGTGGCGGTCAGATCCGTCTTCTTGACGAGGGACAGGATGCCGATCCCGGTCAGGATCACGGGGGCCGCGAAGAGCTCCCGTACGCTGACCGGTTCGCCGATCATTCGTTTGATCACGACCGCGATCACGACCACCACGATGATCGCGGTGAGCAGCCAGGGGTTCACGCGGATACCACCCATCTCTATAGCGCAACTGAGCTAAATAAGTATTAGCCCAGTCGTGCTATAAAGGCAACATGCCAAAGATCGTCGACCCCGCGGCCCGCCGCAGAGCGGTAGCGCAGGCAGTCCTGTGCGTCGCCGCCCGGCATGGGCTGGAGCACGCGTCGCTGCGCAACGTTGCCGATGAAGCCGGACTCGCCGTCGGCTCGGTCCGCCACTACTTCGCCGACCACGACGAGTTGATGACCTTCACGATGGGGGAGCTGAGCCGGCGCATCGGCGACCGCATCCGTACCCACGCCGAACGGCTGCTGGCTCCCGACGGCCGCACCGACCGCCGGGCCGCGACAGAAGAGCTCCTGGCCGAGTTCCTCCCCCTGGACGAGGCCCGCCGCCAGGAGTCCGCACTCTGGCTCGCCTTCACCACAGCAGCACACACCCGCCCCGAACTGCGGCCCTGCGCCGCCGCTATGCAGGCCGACCTGCACACTCTGATGTCGCGCGTGCTGCACGAAGCTCAGCGCGCCGGCGGGCTGCCGAGCGACATGGACGTCGACCTGGAAAGCACGCGGCTGGCCGCTCTCCTGGACGGTCTGAATCTCCAGGCGACGCTGCTGCCGGACCGCTATCCGCCGCAGCTGCTCCGGCAGGTACTGCGACGGCACCTGGACGCCCTCAGCACCGGCGACTGACCTCCGGCCGTCGCGGGCGTGAGCACCCGCCGTGTCTGTGGGTCACCAGGGCGGCCGGACGGCGCCGTCGGTGGATCCAGCGGTATTCTGCGCGATCGTGTACGCGCAGACGAGGAGCCGGCGACGGCACCTCCCGGTGAGGTCTGTCAGCGCAGGTCGAACCGCATCAGGACCCGGGGATGACCGGCCAGCACCGACGTGGTGTCGGCGGCGTAGACGAACCCGGCGCGTTCGAAGTTCTTCCGGATCCCTGCGTACGCCATCGTCAGGTCGACCCTGGCGTCACCGTTGTCGAGCGGGTACGCCTCGATCGCCGGTGCGCCGTGGGCGCGGGCGAAATCGACCGCGCCGGCGATGAGGGCGTGCGAAAGGCCCTGCTTCCGGTGGCCAGGACGTACGCGGATGCACCACAGCGACCAGACCGGCAGGTCGTCGACGTGCGGGATCTTACGGTTGCGCGCGAAGGAGGTGTCGGAGCGCGGTGCGACGGCGGCCCAGCCGACCGGCTCGTCGCCGTCGTAGGCGATGACTCCCGGAGGAGGCTCCGCACCGCACAGCTCGGCGACGTACTCCCCGCGTGCCCGTCCCCGGAGCTCGTTGTTGAGCTTGGAAGGGATCCGATAGCTCAGGCACCAGCAGACATTGGCCTCAGGTGACTTCGGGCCGAGCACGGCGCGGACATCCCCGAAGGCCGAAGCCGGGCGGACGTTGATGTTCATGGCGTCACGATGACACGGGTACGGGGCAACTGGGCTTAACCTCTCCCGCGTTCCCCTCCTGTTGCGGCGAGCCTTCGCGCAGGCGGCCCACCCAAAGGGCATGCGGGTGCTGCCATGGCCACCGCCCATGGCAGCACCCGCGCCGGACCGCTCGCCCGATGCCGCTGCTAGCGTGTGCCCATGCCGAAAACAGACAAGGTGCGCCGTCGCTGAGAGCGACGGCGCAAAACTCCCGTTCTCGCCGTCGCTCCTGACCACTTGGCCAGGAGCGCCTTCGTGGCGCTCGGATTTCGCTGTTCCGGAGCGCACCCCATGTTCACCTTGTCTCTTCGTCAACGTCGGCGTGTCCTCGTCGCCGACCTCGTCTCCACCGCCGTGTTCCCGCTCGCCATCACCGGCGCCACGGCCGCTGTTCCCGATGTGACCGCCCAACTGCCCGGCACAGCCGCCCTGGGCCCGTGGATCGTCCTCGCGTACAACGGGCTGTTCGCCGCGGCCCTGTTGCCGGCCGGGGCGATGGCGGATCGTCTGACCCGCACTCGCTTCTTCGCCGTCGGCAACATCGTCGTCGCAACCACCGGGGTCTTGTCCGCCCTCGCCCCGGACCTGTGGTCTCTGGTGGCCCTGCGCGCGATCGGCGGGGTCGGGGCAGCGATGTGTGCCGCAGGTGGCTCCTCGATGGTCCTGGCCGTGTATCCACCGGAGGAGCGCCGTCGCGTGTACGGCTACACGGGCGCCGTGCTGGGCGGCAGCCTCGCATTGGGTCCGGTCGTTTCCCAGGCCCTCATGGCCGTCGGAGGATGGCCGCTCGTCTTCGTCGCGCCAGGGGCCGTGGCCGCACTCGCGGCCGTGGCCACGATCGGGATTCCGGGCCTTCGAAGCCCCGGGCTGCACCAGAAGTTCGATCTTGCCGGTGCCGTCCTCTTCGGGGGTGTGGTCGCCGCCCTGGTGACCGCACTCGGGCTGGGCTTCGGCGCGGGTGTCCCGTGGTGGGCGCCGACCGGGCTCATCGTCCTCGCGGCAGCCGGTGCCGCCTGCCTGCTCCGAGTGGAACGGCAGGCCTCTGACCCCGCGATCCCCGTGGATCTGTTGCGGATCCCCGCCTATCGCGCGTACGCGGTGGCGACGGGAGCCTTTATGGGCATGCTCGTGGTGGGACTGACCGTGCTCCCGCAGCTCGGCGCAGCCCGCAGCATGCATTCGGGCCGGGCGGCGGCCATGCTCAGCCTCCTGACCGTGCCGTCGACGGTCCTCCCGCTCCTCGCCTCCCGTCTCGCGCGCCGGCTGGCCCGGCCTCTGGTGACAAGCTCCCTGTTCGCCTGCGCCATCACAGCCGCCGTCCTGCAGGTGACGAGCCGGCCCACCGCCCTTCTCGTCGCGGCCGGGGTCATCGGGTTGTGCCTCGGGCTGACCGAAGGTGTCCCGGACGGGCAAGCGCTGAAGTACGTCCCCCCCCCAGCGCGGCGGAGCCGGCGCCGCGATGTTCGGCACGACGCGGATGAGCCTGGAAACGTTCACCCTGGCCGCTGCCACCGGGGTGATGTCAGCCCTCGGCCCCTCGTCCGGAATGGCGGTCGCCGGGGCCGTGTGCCTCGTAGCCGCCCTCATAGTCCGGCAAGGTGTCCCGCCTCGCGATACATAGGCACAGTCCGCGCGCTTCGGGCCGGTACGTGAACGGGGCCGGCCCGTCTCCGCACACACGCGTGCTGCTCAGCTGAGCAGCACGCACTCCCCCGGCCGGGCTCCCACGGCCTACTCGATCTCCTCCAGGAACGGCAGGATCGCATCGAGGAAGTGCTCGTTCCGATCGCCGGCCACCATGTGCCCCGCGGCGGCCACGTCGACGCGCCGGGCTCGGGGAACCCGCTCGCAGAACTCCTCGGCGATGTCTTCGCGCACCACGTCGCTGATCCCGCCGCGGACGAGCAGGGTCGGCACGTCGGCGTGACGCGCGGCGCCGAGGAGGCGCTCGGCCATGCCGGGCGGGTCCATCCGGCCCTCGAAGCTGCCCAGTATCCGGGGGTCCCAGTGCCAGACCCAGCGGTCACCCTGGCGGCGCAGGTTCTTCCGGATCCCCTCGGGGTCGTCCGGAGGCGGGCGGTGCGGCAGGTGGGCGGAGACCGCCGCGGCCGCTTCCCCGGGGCTGGCGAAGCCGTCCGGCCGGCCGCTCATGAAGGCGACGATCCGGCGGACCCCGCGGGGATCCGGCCGGTGGGCGACGTCGACGAGCACCAGAGCGCGAATGGCCGCCCCGGGCGCCTCACCGGCGGCGAGCAGCGCACTCAGACCTCCCAGCGAGGCGCCGATGAGCACGGGCCGGTCGCCGAGTTCGGCGACGAGCGCCCGGACGTCCTCGGCGAACACGTCGAGGCCGTAGTCGCCACCGGCCGACCATCCACTGGCGCCGTGTCCGCGCAGGTCAGGGGCGATGACTCGCCACCCCAGCGCGGCCAGTCGAGGGCCGGCCCGGTGCCATGCGTGTCGCGTCTGACCGCCGCCGTGCAACAGGACGAGAGGGGGCGAGGACGCCTCGCCCCACACATCCGCCGCCAGCAGGACCCCGTCGCCGCCCACGAAGCTTCGGTGCCGTGGCAGGGCGCCGGCCGTCATACCGCGCCTCGGATGCGCAGTGGCGCCAGCAGCTGATCGCGGTGGGGATCCGCGGCCGCAGCGGCGAGCGCGACGTCCAGCGCGAACAGAGCACGCGCGAGGAACCGGTCGTCGTCGATCAGGGCGGCGACCCACTGATGCAGGGCACCCACGCACGAAGCGGCGACAACCGCGGCCAACGCGTCAGTGTCGATGTCGGCCCGCAGGAGGCCCTTCGTCCGCGCCTCCGCCATCGCCTGGCGGAGCTGGGTGAGAGGGCTGCGGTCGAGCACGAGGCCGCTGTCCTCCCACTCGCGCACCATGCGACGCGACACCACCGGGTCACTCACGAACAGCCGGACGGTCGACCTGACGACCTCCCGCGAATCGCCGGGCTCCAACTCCGCCAGCCGGGCTCCGAGTTCGTCCATGAACGCGGCAGCGAGCGCTTCCCAGATCTTGTCCCGCGGTCCGATCAAGTTGTACACGGTGGCCGGGGCGACATCCGCCCGCTCGGCGATCCGCTCGGTGCTGATCACCGATTCGGGGCTGTCCCGCAGGAGTTCGCGCGTCGCGTCGAGAATACGGCCCCGTCGTCGAGCTTTGTGCTGCTCACGCAGACCGCCTGCAACCGTCGGCATATCCGCCCGTCCCTTCCGCATCTTAGAGACCTCTCTAAATTTAGGGGCGCCTCTGAAGGCGGTCAAGCAGGGAGGGAGCGCAGACCGCTGCGCGGCCGACCGGGCTGCCTCGCGCGGGCGGCAGCCCAGTCCGGCGCGCTGTGCACATGTCCGATGACTGCTTCTCAGTTCCAGTCGCACTGTGTGGCCGAGCAGAGTTCGCGCCTTGCCCGTGGAACAGCGGGCGCCACCGGCTACAGACGGAAGCCGGGAGCGTCACCTGAGGTCCCACGACCGCTCCAGCCGGCCTCCGGCTGACGGCGGTGGAACTCGGCGCCGCCTTCCTCGGCGGCACCGCACTGAGTGCCCTCACGGCTGCCGGTCTTGCCGAGGAGCTGCGGCGCGGGGCGCTCTCCCCCGCCTCGGCGGCGTTCCGTGGCGAACGCGAACCCTGGCATCCGGGGGGGGCCGGGCCTTCCCCCTCTACTGAATAGCTCAAGCGTCATGTTTTCCTCGGCCGCGGTCCTTCAAGAACTGTCGCTGCTCGCCCAGGAACCTGTCCGCGAAAAGAGCCCGCGGGGAGAAGAGCGCGGTCAGCGTGAGTTTGAGGTCCGACTGCTCGACGGACTGCTTGAGCAGTGAATGCGCCGCGTCCGGGTATCGCTTGACCGTCAGTGCGCCACTCGCGCCCAGCACCTTGCGGTAGGTGCGGTCCGTGTCAGCGGTGTCCACGTTGATGTCATGACCGGCGAGGGTCAGCAGCACCGGTATGCCGCGCAAGGCGCGGAGGTCCTGCGTGGCGTCCGCCGTGTAGTTCTTGGAGATGAAGCCCCAGCGGCCGGCGGTCATGCCGTCCACGTCATCGCCCATGGCCGCCAGGTACTCCTCGAACGTCGCGCGGCGCGCGAGCAGTCGGCGGGTCGTATCGCTCCTGGTGATCTCGGCTTCGGTTCGGTCCGCTGACGCCCCGTCGGCGCGCAGCGTGGCCAGGAGGTGGTAGCGGCCCTGCCGGAGCCAGTTGATCGCGGGCGAGACGGCGATGACGAAGCTCACGCGCGTCTTGGCGGCGACCTTCGGCAGGACCCAACCCGCCTGGCTGGCACCCCAGAGCCCGATCCGGTCACCGTCGATGTCCGGGCGGGTACGCGCCCAGGCGATGGCGGCTGCCGCTTCGTCGGCCCGGTCGTCCATGGACTGGGCGAGCCAGTCTCCGGGGGCACCCGCGACGCCGGGCTTGTCCCAGGAAAGGGAGGCGTATCCGGCCGCGGCGTTCGCTTCCCACATGGGCCGGTAACCGTCGTCGTGAGTGGCGTCGACGGGGCCGTCGCCGTGTACGTACACGACCAGGCCGTGGGGCTTGCGGTCGCCCTTGGGGGTGGCCAGTAAGCCGTTGAGGGTGTGGCCCCCGTGGCGGATCGAGACCCGCTGTTCGTCCATGCCGTAGGTGTTCTGCCACAGCACCACGCCGACGAGGCCGGCGGTCACGGCCAGGGCCGTGACGAGTGACCACACGGTGATGCGGAGCCCGCGGCGTCGGGGCTGGATCTTCGGACCCATGAGATCGGACCGCCTCTGTTCGGTTCTGCACTCCATCAAAACTATCATTTCACGTACGACCGTCCTGCTCGTGATAGTTTTGAGTCGAGGTTACAGCGACGAAGGGGGCACGGCATGGGACTGGGCACAGCAGGCACCGGCACCGGACCGGTCAGCGTCCGGCGGGGCGTTCCGGCCGGAGCCGAACGGCGGGCGGCCGAGCTGTACTGGGACGCTTTCGGCCGCAAGCTCGGCCCCGCCCTGAACCCGCCGGACAAGGCGGTGTCTTTCCTCGCCGATCACCTGAACGCCGATCGCGCCGTGTGCGCGCTTCTCGACGGGCAGCTCGTCGGCCTCGCCGGCTACCAGCTCGGCGGCCGGGCCTTCACCGGGGGCTCGGCCTCCGCCGTGCTGCGTGCGTACGGGCACCTGCGAGGGCTGCACCGCCTCCTCTTCCTCGCCCTGTTCGAACGCCGCCCGGACCCCGGACAGCTCGTCATGGACGGCATCGCCGTGGCCCCGGGCATACGCGGCCGCGGCGTCGGGAGCCTGCTCATCGAGGAAGTGGCCGCCGTAGCGGCGGAGCAGGACTGCCGGCAGATCAGGCTGGACGTGATCGACACCAACCCGCGCGCCAGGGCCCTGTACGAGCGGCTCGGCTTCACGGCCGTACGGACCGAGCGCACGCCCTACCTGCGCGGGCTCATGGGGTTCGGCGCGGTGACCACCATGCGTCGCCCCGTCGAGCCCAAGGGGACGAAGGAGACGAAGGGGCTCAGCACGCCGTGACCGACCACGTCGAGATCCCCACCCGCATGCTCGTCCACGCCCTGATCCGCGAGGACGGCACCGTCAGCGCGGACGAGCTGTACACGGTCGCCAACACCCTGGGCATGAGCGACCAGCAGGTGCGGCTGTGCGTCAAGCGACTCGTGGCCGAAGGCCGGTTCACCCACGAAGGCCGAGGCCGCAAGGCGGAACTCCACGCGACCGCGGACACCACGCGCGCCCTCGCCCCCAACGCGGACTTCCTCCGGCACGCGTTCCAGCAGGACGCCGGGCTCGCACCCTGGGACGGCGTCTGGCACCTGGCCGCCTTCGCGGTGCCCGAATCGGCGCGGGCCGCCCGGGACTCCCTGCGCGAGACGCTCGTCCACCTCGGCGGCGCCCCGCTGCAGAACGGCCTGTACGTCTGCGCCAACACCTGGGAACCGTACATCGAAGAGGCAGCTCACCGGCTGGGTGCCCATGGCGCGCTCACCCTCCTCACCACGACGGACCTGCGCCGGGGCGACACTCACGCTCCTGACGAACTCGCCCGCGAGCTATGGCCATTGGCGGAGATCGCCGACCGCTACCACCGCCTCAGCCGCGTCGCCCGGCCCCGGCTCGCCCGTCTCACCGGGCCTGCCGCGCTCTCCCCCTCCGCTCTCTTGACCATCGCGGTCGAACTGGCCGCCGAGCTCACCCGCGCCATCGAGCCGGACCCGCTGCTGCCGCCTCAGCTCCTCCCGCGCCCCTGGCCGGGCACCGAGGCCCGGGAGCTCGTCGCCCGGTGCTGGGCGGCCCTGCGCGGCCGCGACCACGACCACGGCGAAGCCCGCCCGGCCCTCTTCCGCTTCTACGCCGACATCACCCGAGAGGCGGCGGAGCGGGCGACGCGCTGAAAACGGGGACGGAGCGGGTGGTGACGGCAGCCGTTATTCGCGGTCAGTGATGCAGGGTGCACTTCTGGCTGCCGGACCGGAGGGTCACACACGCGCGGACGGTGAGGTTCTCGTCGTTCACCATCGGCGAGTACGTCGTCGAACCGGAGACGATCGACCGGTGCTGGGTCTCGCCGGTGCTGTTCTGGACGAGGGCGTCGTCTCCGGGCATCCCGCCGGTGAGCTCCGCCCAGGCCGCCTGGCAGTCACGGCTCCAGCGCAGGTTGATCGTGCGGCCCTGCAACTCCTGGTGTTCGAGGGTCAGCACGTCACCCGTTGTGGAGCACTGCATGGCATGAGGATCCTGGCCGGAGCAGGTGGGCCCCTTGCAGCCGACGTCGGTGAGAACCCGCGTGGACGGTGCGGCGTGAACGCCGGTGGCTGACGGCGCGGTCCAGCCGACCGCGGCGAACCCGAGTCCGACGGCGAGAACGGCTCCCGCGGCTCCTCTCAGAGGGTTCATCGGTGTTCCTCCCCCTTGATGGCCTTCCGGCAATAATTGCCGGACTGATTCCGCATTGTGGGGTATGCCGCCGCGTGATCGCCATAGCTCGTTCGTGGGACGGTCGGTGAGCGACCTCGGCCCTGTTCTCGCCCATCGCGCCATCCGCCCACAACGATCCGGTGATCGGTGAAAGGCCGCCGCGGCGGCGGCAAGCGGAGCTGTCACCGCCGGCCGGCGTCCGGCTCGTTTTACCGAGTTCGGTCCGACGCCTCGGTGGTTTCCTTCCCTTAAGATTCACCGGTCCGGTTCGCACGGGTACGCAAAACCGTTGGGTGCCGGGGCCCGTCGAAAGTGCTCGCATTCGGATCGCGTGGGCAGGCAAAGCGGGGCATCTCTCAGGCGAGCTTGTCGAGGATCTCGGCTATCTCGCCAGGGCGGAGTTGCACGCCGACATGGCTGGTGTCCACCGTGTGAACCTGGAAAGGGTTCTCCGGCGTCAGCGCGTCGGCCTCGGCGATCATTCGATCCTGCATGGCGAGCGGGATCGCCCGGTCCAGGGAGAAGCGGATATAGGCGCGGGGGATCCGTCCCCACGTGTCAGCCCGGACGCGGGCGTCATCAGTGAGGACGCGCGCGGAGTCAGCAGGTTCAAGGATGTTCAGGAAGGCACGGAACTGCTCGTCGGTCGCGTCGGCCATCAGAGCCTCCTTGGTCATGAGGAGGAACTGCGGGTCGGCCGAACGCCAGTTGACCATGGCTGAGGCGATGTCACGGTGCCCCAGAGTCGCCAGATAGTCGGCCACGCTCGGCAATTCGACGCAGCACCACGCGGAGACGTACACGATCCGGCTGATCAGATCGGGCACCGTGTTGCCCACACCGCTGATGGTCGCCCCACCGCCGCTGGTCCCCACCAGGATCACCGGCCCGTACTCCGCGACCCGGCGCACCGCCTCCACGACGTGGGTGACGTTGTCCTGCAAGCTCACCCCGGCCAGCGGCGAGGGCTGCGCCGAGAAAGCCTCCAGATCCTGCGGTGCCTGGTAGGAAAGCGGGAAGCCGGCGTTCGGGCCGTGGCCCGGCAGGTCAACGGCGAGCGCCCGGTGCCCGAGCAGCGCGAGTCGCTGGAGAACGGGCGACCAGGCGTAGGAACTGCTGTGCACGCCGTGCACGAGCACGAAGGTCGGCCGGCCGTCCCGGCGCGATACGCCGTCTTGGTACGTCGGCACCATGGGGGGCTCCTCTCGACAGGTGAACAGGGTTCGATCACTCCGGCACCCCGCCGACCAGCGTCACGCACAGGGGCATGGGCGAAGCAAGGCCGAAGCGCCGGCAACCCCGGCGGGGACGTCGCCGGCGCCGCTTTTCAGCTCTTGGTGAGGGTGCGGCCGAGGAGGGGAAGCAGTCGGTCCCAATGGCGCCGCAGTGCGGCCTGGTTGAAGGCGTCGGTGTCGGACATCGTGAAGCCGTGGGCGGTGTCGGGGTAGATCTCGGTGGTGTGGCTGACCCCTGCCGCGTCCAGGGCCTGGTAGAGCTCGGTGGGGGCCTCGGCCGCCTGGTCCTTCTCGGAGATGCCGAGGTGGACTTCGGCGGTGACCGTGGAGACGAGGCGGTGGGGGCTGTCGGGCGCGTCGGTGACCAGGGGCCCGGGGTGGAATCCGGCGACGGCGGCCACCTGGTCGGGGTGGGCCGCTGCGGTGCGCATCGCGTAGGCGCCGCCTATGCAGTAGCCGATCACGGCGACCGGTCCGGCGCTGACCTCGGGCCGGGTGGTGAGGAATGCGAGGTAGGCGTCGGCGTCGCTCAGGATGCGTTCGGTGGTGTGCGCCACCATCAGGGGCATCAGCTCGGCGATGAGCGCGGGCCGGTCCTCTTCCCCGATGTGCTCGGGGAGTTCGACCACCGGTGCCGGGCCGTTGCGGTAGTAGAGGTTGGGGACGAGCACGTAGTACCCGTGCCCGGCCAGTTCGCGGGCCATCTCCTCCAGCACGGGCCGGACGCCGAAGGCGTCCGTGTACAGCAGCACACCCGGGTGCCGTTCGCCTCCGTCGGGAAAGGCGGCGAAAGCGTCGGACTGTCCGTCCGGGGTGGGAATCCGCAGTGACGTGGTAGGCAAGTTCTTCCTCTCTTGGGCTAACGCCGGTGCGCAGCCTCCGCCAGGGGTGAGGTCGACCGGAGATCACACGTCCCTGCGGATCAGCGTCCTCTTCGCACCGGCTACAGGTGTAGAAGATCTTCAGGCTAACCCACGTCATGATCATTCCCAGGGGGTGGCACCTGTCCGCCGACTCCTCGACCCGGCGACCTCACTAGCGGCAAAGCCCCGCCGCACCCGGCCATGACGCACCCGGCCCCGGCACAACGGAATCAGCACCTCAGTCCGGAAGTTGGTCACCCGTCCCCGCTCCGAGCAGGGCGACGAGTTCCCGTTTGAGGACCTTCCCGCTCGGGCCCAGGGGGAGGGCAGCGGCGAACTCCACGCGGCGCGGGCACTTGTAGGAGGCGATGCGCCGACGGCTCCAGGCGATGATGTCCGCCGCGAGGGACGCGTGCGGCGCGGCGCCGGGGCGGGGGACGATCACCGCGTGGATCTCCTGGCCGTAGCGGGCGTCCGGGACGCCGATCACCGCGGCCTGGGCGACGGACGGGTGGCGGGACAGGACCTCCTCGACCTCGCGCGGGTACACGTTGTACCCACCGCGCACGATCATGTCCTTCTTGCGGTCGACGATCGTCAGGTAGCCTTCGGCGTCCTTCATCCCGAGGTCGCCCGAGCGGAACCAGCCGTCCACGAGGGCGGCGGCGGTGGCCGCGGGGTCGTCGAGGTAGCCGATCATGACGTTGTGGCCGCGGACCACGATCTCGCCGACCTCGCCCGGTGGGAGCAGCACGATCTCGTGCTCGGTACCGGCCCGGGCTATCTCCGCCTCGACGCCCCGGATCGGCTTGCCCACGGTGCCCGGTCGCCGGGGCCAGGCGCTTTGGTTGTAGGTGACGCAAGGGGAGGTCTCGGTCAGGCCGTAACCCTCGTAGACAGGACAGCCGAAGGTCGTCTCGAAGTCCTGGAGTACCCGGACCGGCAGCGCCGCACCCCCGGAGTACGCCCGGGCGAGCGGCGGTCGGCGGGCGTCCGCAGCCGCCGCCTCCAGCAGCGCGATGTACATCGTCGGCACGCCCATGAGAACCGTGCAGCCCTCGCGCACCATCAGGTCGAGCGCGCCGTCCGGTGTGAAGCGGGGCATCAGGGCGAGGGTCGCGCCGGCGCGGAAGCACGTCCCCATGCCGCAGACCTGGCCGAAGGTGTGGAACAGGGGCAGGCAGCCGAGGAGGACGTCGTCGGTGTGCATGGCGAAGGGCGAGAGCATCGTCGTGTCGATGTTCAGGAGCACATTGAGGTGGCTGAGCATGACGCCCTTGGGGCGGCCCGTGGTACCTGAGGTGTAGAGGATCAGCGCGGTGTCGTCCGGCGCGCGGGGTACCGGGGTCTCGACCGGCGTGGCCCGGGCCGCGAGCGTGTCCAGTGCCGCCCCGCTCGCGCCGTCGTCCGCCTCCACGGTCAGGAGCGGCACCTCCGCGCGGTTCGCCGCTCGTTCGCCCTCGCCGAGGAGCGACCCCGCGCACAGCAGGGCGCGGGCCCCCGAGTGCCGGAGGATGTACGCGATCTCGTCCGCTTTCAGCAGCGCGTTGACCGGTACGACGGTCGCGCCGAGCGCGAGGACACCGAAGTACGCCGTCGGGAAGGCGGGCGTGTTGGACAGCAGCAGCGCGACCCGGTCGCCGGGGCCGATGCCCTCCTCGCGCAGCGCCGCCGCGTACCGGCGTGCGGCCAGCCAGAGGTCGCCGTACGAGAGGCGCTGGTGACCGGCCACCAGCGCCGTGCGGCCGGGGCAGCGCGTCGCGGAGTCCGCGAGCACGTCCGCCACCGAGAGCGTGGCACCGCCCCTCATCGGCGCGGCCCGGGTATTCCGGCACAGCCGGAGAAGCCGGAAAATGCCGTGTGAATCCGCGGGAGGGGGATTTCACATTCGGTCATCGATACTCCGCTTTCGTGCGACGGCGCACTGTGCAGGGTCCGCGGGGCATCCTACGATGAGGCGCGCCGGAGGGAAAGCGACAGAAAGCGAGTAGGAGACATGTCCGAGTACATGGATTTCTTCGCACGCCTTGGGCAGGAGACGGCCGAGCGGAAAAGGGAGTTTCTGGAGCTCGGCCGCATCGCGGGCCGCTTCCCGTCGGCCGATACGGCTGACCATGGCGAGATCTCGATCTGGTGCAGCAACGACTACTTGGGTATGGGCCAGCACCCGGACGTGCTGGCCGCGATGAAGCGTGCCGTCGACGAATGCGGGGGCGGCTCCGGCGGTTCGCGCAACATAGGCGGGACGAACCATTACCACGTCGCGCTGGAGGCGGAGCTCGCCGAACTGCACGGGAAGGAGGACGCGGTGCTGTTCACCTCCGGGTACGCCGCCAACGAAGGCGCGCTCTCCGTGCTGGCCGGCCGCATCGATGACTGTGCCGTGTTCTCCGACCAGTTGAATCACGCGTCCATTATCGACGGTTTGCGGCACAGCGGAGCCCAGAAGTTCATCTACCGGCACAACGACTGCGCCCATCTCGAAAAGCTGCTGTCCGGGGTGGATCCGCAGCGGCCCAAACTCGTCGTGACGGAGTCCGTGCACTCGATGCGCGGCGATATCGCGCCACTCGCGGAGATCGCCGAGATCGCCGAGCGGTACGGGGCGGTGACGTTCGTGGACGAGGTGCACGCCGTGGGCATGTACGGTCCCGAGGGCGCCGGCATCGCCGCGCAGGAGGGCCTCGCCCCCGCGTT
Source organism: Streptomyces sp. NPDC046215 (assembly GCF_040646215.1). Classification (NCBI taxonomy): domain Bacteria; kingdom Bacillati; phylum Actinomycetota; class Actinomycetes; order Kitasatosporales; family Streptomycetaceae; genus Streptomyces; species Streptomyces sp. NPDC046215. The sequence goes on from NZ_JBEYZW010000004.1 coordinate 86,730, forward strand.
CACCGTGGTCATGGGGACGCTGGCCAAGGGTTTCGGGATGACCGGCGGCTATGTCGCCGGGCCCGCCGTCCTGATGGACGCGGTGCGGGCCTTCGCCCGCTCGTTCATCTTCACCACGGCACTGCCGCCCGCGGTGGCGGCCGGCGCGCTCGCCGCCGTCCGGCACCTGCGCGGCTCCCGGCGGGAACGCGAGCGGCTCGCGGCCAATGCGGCGGTGCTGCACGGCTTGTTGCGGAACAGGGGTATCCCTTTCCTGTCCGATGAGAGCCACATCGTGTCGGTCCTCGTCGGCGAGGACCGTCTGTGCAAGGCGATGTCGGCGCTGCTGCTGGAGCGGCACGGCGTCTATGTGCAGGCCGTCAACGCGCCGAGCGTGCCGACGGGCGAGGAGATCCTCCGGGTGGCGCCCTCCGCCGTGCACGAGGCCGCCGACATCCGCCGGTTCGTCGAGGCGCTCGACGGGATCTGGGCGGAGCTCGGCGCGCCGCGTGGCTGAGTGACGCCGCGCCTACCCCGGATCCGCCTGAATCCGGCGCAGTTCGGCCGATTCGGCCAGCACCTCCTGTGCCGTTCCCGCCGCGTCCACGCGCCCGTCTTTGAGGACCACCACCCGGGCCGCCGCGCGCAGCAGCGCGGGCCGGTGCGACACCGCGAGGACGGTGACCGAGCCGTCCAGCAGCCTGCTCCACAGGAGCTGCTCGGTCGCGGGGTCCAGGGCGCTGGAGACGTCGTCCAGGACCAGGAGTTCGGGGCGCCGAGCCAGCATCCGGGCGATCGCCGTCCGCTGGAGCTGACCGCCGGACAGTCTGAGGCCCCGCGGGCCGACGACGGTGTCGGCGCCGTCCTGCATGGCCGCCAGGTCGGGGGCGAGGACCGCGGTGTGCGCGGCGTCCTCGAAGGTCCTTCCGTCCCCGTCCCCGTCCCCGTCACCGTGCCCGTCACCGTCTCCGTACCCGTCCCCGTCGCCGTCGTCCAGGCCCAGCAGGACGTTGTCCCGCAGCGATCCGCTGAACAGGTGCGGGTCCTGGGGGGTGTAGCCGCAGCGTGGGGGCACCAGGAAGGCCGCGGGGTCGGTGATCGGTTCGCCGTTCCACAGCACGGTGCCCCGCTCGTGCGGCAGCAGGCCGAGGACGGCCCGCAGCAGGGTCGACTTGCCCGAGCCGACGCCGCCGGTGATCACGGTGACGGAGTGGCGCACCACGGTCAGGTCGACGTCCTCGATGCCGCGCTCCGAGCCGGGGTGCCGTGCGGTGAGCCCGCGGACGGTCAGCTCCCGCAACCCGGGTGCCCGCGCGGGGGCGGGCGCCGGTTCCTCGTCCGGCGTCCGGGGTCGTCCGCCGAGGAAGTCGGTGATGCGGCCGAGGGCCACCGAGACGCGCTGCAGCCGCACCGAGAGGATCCCGATCGAGGCCAGTGCCTCGGCGAGGATCTGCAGGTAGAAGGTGAACAGGGCCAGGTCCCCGACGCTGAAGGTCCCGCTGTGCGCCCGGCCCGCCGTCAGCAGCAGGACGAGGCCGACGCCGAGGGGGGCCGCGTTGCCGATCACGGTCCGCTGCACGCCCGCGAACAGTTCCTCGCGCACCGCCGCCTTCGCGCGGGCCGCGTTCAGCCGGTCGATGTGCGCGGCCACGTGGTCCTCGGCGGTCGCCGCCTGTACCGCCTTCACGGCCCCGACCGCCTCCCGCAGGGCGCCCGCGACCTCGGCCGACGCGCTACGCGTGGCACGCCGGTAGCGGAGGAAGCGGCCGTGGACCGCGGCCGTGACCACGGTGATCAGGACCAGCAGCACCAGCAGGGCGCTCGTGACCACCGCGTCGATCCGCATCATCACGGTGACCGAGGCGATGACGAACAGCCAGTGGGCGAGGTTGGTCGGCGCCCAGGCCACGAAGAAGCCGGTCTCCTCGACGTCCTCGCCCACGACCCGCAGGGCCTCCCCCGGGGTGGTGCGGGCCGCGGCTCCCCGGCCGCGCAGGGCGGAGCCCAGCAGTTCCCGCCGCAGCCGGGCCGTCGTGCCGTACTGGACCCGCGGCTCCAGCCGGTTGATCATCACGCCGAACTGGAGGCACAGCCGGGCTCCCTCGATGGCGGCCACCCAGGCGATGAGCGGCCAGACCCCGCCGCCGGAGCCGATCTCGTCGAACAGCCGCTGGAACAGGAGCCCGACCGCCAGCGTCCCGGCCCGCAGCAGCACCCACAGCCCCGTCAGCGTCCAGTACGCGCCCGCCGAGCCGCGCAGCACGGCCCCCAGCCGGCCGAACGTTCCCCCTGCGCCGATGCCGGCCACCCTCCCGCCCGTCAGCCGGCGCGCAGCAGCGCGTGGAAGCGCGAGGCCGGGTCGGCCGCGAGCTCGGCCCGTTCCCCGTGCTCGGCCACCGTCCCCGCGTCGAGGACGAGGACGCGGCCCACGGTGCGCAGCGCGTGCGGCCGGTGCTGGACGACGACGGCGGTCCGTCCCTCGAGGAGCCGGTCCATCGCGGGCATGAGCTGCTGCTCGGTGTGCGGGTCGAGCCGGGCCGTCGGCTCGTCCATCAGGACCACGGCCGGGTCGCGCAGGAACACCCGGGCCAGCGCGAGGAGCTGTTCCTGTCCGGCGGACATCCCGCGCGCTCCGGCGCCCAGGACGGTGTCCAGGCCGTCGGGCAGTGCGCGCCGCCAGTCCGTGAGTCCGGCCTCGTCCAGTGCGGCACACACCCGGCGGTCGTCGACGGAGCGGTCGAAGAAGGTGAGGTTGTCGCGGAGCGTGGCGTGGATGACCTGCACCTCCTGGGTGACCAGGGCGACCCGGCTGCGCAGCGCCCGGGTGTCGAGTCCGGCCACGTCCTGGCCGGCGAGGCTGACGCGGCCGCTCACGGGGCGGTGCAGTCCGAACAGCAGCCGCACGACGGTCGATTTGCCGCTGCCGGTACGGCCGACGATGCCGAGCCGCTCCCCGGGGCGCAGCCGGAAGGAGACGTCGCGCAGGACCGGTTCGCCGGGGTCGTACCAGAAGGACACGCCGTCCAGCTGGGCGCCCAGCGGTCCGGCGGGCAGGCGGCGGGTGCCGGTGCGTACGGTGGCGTCGTCCTGGCGCAGCAGTTCCCGGAGGCGCTGCACGGCGACCGCGGCCTCCTCCAGGTCGTGGAAGCGGGTGGTGACGGCCAGCAGCGGGCGGCGCAGCAGCATGGCGTACGAGAGGCAGGCGAAGGCCGTGCCGGTGGAGAGCTGTCCGCGGCCGTGCAGCCAGACGCTGACGGCCAGGGCGAGGACCACGCTGGCGGTGGACAGGCCCTGGACCGTGGCGGGCCAGCGCACGGAGACCCGCGCCGCGTGGCGCGCCCGCTGGTAGAGGTCGGCCTGTCGTGTCTCCAGGGCGCGCAGGGTGTGGGCCGAGGCGCCGTTGGTCCTCAGGTCCTCGGCGCCGGTGAGGCGTTCCTCCAGGAAGCCCAGGAGCTGCGCGGAGGAGGTCTGCCGGGCGGCGACGAAGGGCATGGCCCTGCCCACGAGCCGGCGCAGCAGGAGGAGGGTCACTGCGACGAACGGGGCGAAGACCAGGGCCAGGCGCCGGTCGAGCTGGAAGAGGGCGCCGAGGATGCCGAGGACCAGCAGCATCTGGGCGAGGACTTCGAGGACCAGCGTGGACATGACGGCGGCGAGTCGGGTGACGTCGCCGTCGACGCGGTCGACGAGTTCACCGGGCGGGTGGCGCTGGTAGAAGCCGGAGGGGCGGCGCAGGCAGTGGGCCACGAGGTCGGTGCGCAGCCGGTTGGTGGTGCGCCAGGCGAGCCGCGCGGCCACGGCGTCGCAGCCGATGGTGACCAGGAGCAGCCCGAGGGCCGCCGCGAGGTACCAGGCGGCGACCGCGAGCAGCAGGCCGGAGGGGCTTTGGGACAGCGTGTGGTCGATGAACCGGCGCAGCATCTGGGGTGCCACCAGCTGGAGTCCGATCCCCAGGGGGACGAGCACCGCGAGGAGGAGGACGGACGGCCTTTCCCCGCGCAGATAGCGGAAGAGTACGGAGAGCTGCCGTAACGGGCTGCCTGCCAACGCGTCCCTCCCCCGGGCGCCGGACCGCGGAAGGGCTCAGCATAAAGTTCGTTCCCGTGCGTTGGGAATGACGCGTGCCTTGCTCAACTCGGCATACGGAGTTTCGGCCCGGGCCGGGAATGGGACGGCAGCATGCGGAATATGATCAGCCGTTTGGTGTCGTTTTATCGCGCTCCGGCAAGCCGTTGCTGCTGATTCATCGCACTGTTAGACTCCACGGGTCTTCCGGGCCATTCGCCTTGCATGTCGTCGCTGCGCACCAGCCGATATCGGCCATATTTCGCCGGCGCCCGCCTGTGTCCGGGCCGGATGAGTTCCCGTACCCGCAGTGGACCGACGCCCGGGGCAGCGCCAGCACGGAGCACCGCCTTGAACGACCGGATGCCGACGGAACCAAGGGGGATACTCGATGTCGGGTGACGCGTACGACGGGGTCGAAACCGTGGAAAAAGCGGTGGTCACCGGTGCCGCGGGTTTCATCGGCTCCCACCTCGTGGAGGTGTTGCGGCGCGGCGGAACCGACGTGGTGGGAATCGATCGCAAAGCGAGTTGGGCCACCGCTGACATACCGGCGTCCGCCGGGCTGGGAGCCCTCCGCGCGATCAACGCCGATCTCGCCTCCGCGGATCTTTCCGCCTGTCTGGAAAATGCCGCCACCGTCTTCCATTTAGCCGCTTTACCGGGGGTACGACCGTCCTGGACGCAATTCCCGGAGTATCTCCACTGCAACGTCCTGGCCACCCAGCGCCTCATGGACGCCTGTGTCCGCGCCGGCGTGCCCCGCGTGGTCATGGCCTCGTCCTCCAGCGTGTACGGCGGCGCGGAGGGCACGATGAGCGAGGACGACCTCCCTCGCCCGCTGTCCCCCTACGGGGTCACCAAACTCGCCGCGGAACGGCTCGCCCTCGCCTACGCCGCCCGCCGCGACGCCGCCCTCTCGGTGAACGCCCTGCGGTTCTTCACCGTCTACGGCCCCGGTCAGCGCCCGGACATGTTCATCGGCCGGGTCATCCGCGCCACCCTGGAGAACAGGCCGATCGAGATCTACGGCGACGGCACCCAGATCCGCGACTTCGTCCACGTGTCGGACATCGTGCGCGCGCTGCTGCTCGCCGCGGCCGCACCCGGCAAGGGCAGCGGCGTCGTGAACATCGGCACCGGACGTGCCGCGTCGGTCAACGAAGTCCTCGTCCTGACGGGCGAGTTGACCGGCAGGACGCCCGACGCGCGGTACGGCCCGGCGCACATCGGCGACGTGCGGGCCACGACGGCCGACGTCGGGCGGGCGCGGAACCGCCTCGGCTTCACCGCGCGGACGGAGCTGCGCGCCGGGCTGGCCACGCAGATCGAGTGGGCCAGGCACTCGCTCGCCAGGACCCCGCCGCACGAGACCGCCTCGTCGGCCGGGATGGCGCCCACCCACCGGGGGTAGCCGGCATGTGCGGCTTCGTGGGATTCAGCGACATCACCGGCGGCTCGGAGGCCGCCCGCGCCACGGCCGGGCGGATGCTGGCCGCGGTGGCGCACCGCGGCCCCGACGGCAGCAACTGGTGCCACCACCGGGGCGTGACCTTCGCGCACTGCGCCCTGACCTTCGTCGACCCCGGCCGGAACCGGCAGCCGTTCGTCTCCGCGAGCGGAGCCACCGCGATCGTCTTCAACGGGGAGATCTACAACCACGAGGAGCTGCGCCGGGAACTGCGCGCCTCGGGAGCCCGGTTGCGCACGCGCGGTGACACCGAGGTGCTCGTGGAGCTGTACGAACGGCACGGCATGAAGGTGCTGGAGCGGGTGCGCGGCATGTACGCCTTCGTGCTGCGCGACGCGCGCACCGCGACGACGGTGCTGGTCCGCGATCCGATGGGCAAGAAGCCGCTCTATTACGCGCGAATACCCGGCGGGATCGCCTTCGCCTCCGAGCTCACCGCGCTGCTGCGCCATCCCGACGCCCCGCGCACCCCGGACGTCCGGGCCCTCGCGGGCTATCTGACGCTCCAGGCGTTCTGCGCGCCCGGCTCGGCGGTGACCGGGGTGCACAAGGTCCGCCCCGGCAGCTTCCTGGAGCACTCCGGCGGCCGGCTGCGCGAAGTGGAGTTCTGGCGGCCGCGGCTGGCGGCGGCCGCGCGGACGCCGGGTACGCGAGAGGCCGCCGCCCGCTTCGAGGAGCTGTTCCGAGCCGCGGTCGCCCGCCGGGTCACCAGCACCGAGCTCCGGCTCGGCGTGCTGCTGAGCGGGGGTCTCGACTCCAGCGCGGTGGCCGCCGTAGCCCAGCAACTCTCACCTCAGCGCCCGGTTCTGACGTTCAGCGCGGGGTTCGAGCACCCCGACTTCGACGAGAGCGCCCACGCCCGCTCGGTCGCCCGGCACCTGGGCACCGAGCACCATGTCGTCCGCATCGGGGGACGTGAACTCGCCGCCGTGGTGGAGTCGGAGTACGCCCGGACCGACGAGCCCCTGGCCGACCCTTCCCTGCTGCCCACCCGCATCGTCTGCCGGGCGGCACGGCAGCACGTCCGCGGGGTGCTCACCGGGGACGGTGCCGACGAGCTGCTCCTGGGCTACCGGTACTTCCAGGCCGAGCGGGCGATCGGGACGCTGCTGCGGCTGATGCCGGCTCCCCGGCTGGAAGCTCTGACGCGGGCCCTCGTGCGCAGGCTGCCGGCCCGGTCCGGCAACCTGCCCGCCGCCGCGGCTCTGGCCCTGCTGGCGCGCGGGCTGCGCGCGGCGCCCGAGCACCGCTTCTACCTGTCCACGGCCCCCTTCCGGCCGGCCGAACTGCCCGGACTGCTGCGGCCGGACGCCCGCGCGGCCCTGACCGGGCACGACCCCTTCGCCGAGGTCTCCCGGCTGCTGGCCGGTCAGCCGGGCCTGACGGGCGTGCAGCGCAGCCAGCTCGCCGTCGTCGCCCACTTCCTGCGCGACGTGATCCTCACCAAGACGGACCGCGGCGGCATGCGCAGCGCCCTCGAACTGCGCTCCCCCTTCCTCGACCTGGACCTCGTCGAGTACGGCAACACGCTGCCCACCGCGCTGAAACTGCGCCGCTTCACCGGCAAGTACCTGTTGCGCCGGATCGCCGCCGACTGGCTGCCGCCGGACATCGTGCGGCGCACCAAGCTCGGCTTCCGGGCTCCGCTCGCCGCCCTGCTGCGCGGCGAGCTGCGCCCGCTGCTGCTGGACACGCTGTCCGCGCCCGCGCTGGACCGCGGCGGGCTGTTCGACAGCCGTGCCGTGCGGCTGCTGACCGACGACCACCTCAGCGGCCGGCGCGACACCTCGCGCAAGCTGTGGGCGCTCCTGGCGTACCAGCTCTGGTACCAGGCGCTGCCCACGCACACCCCGTCCCCCGCATGCCTCGACCTCACCGAGGAGCCCCACCGTGCGCCCTGACCGCCCGCACATCCAGGTGCTGTCCCCGCGGACGTGGGGGGAGTTCGGCAACTACCTCGCCGCCACCCGGTTCTCCCGGGTACTGCGCGGCGCCGTCGACGCGGAAGTGACCCTGCTGGAGGCGGAGCCGATCCTGCCCTGGCTCGGCGAGGCCGGTGCCGAGATCCGCACGATCTCCCTGGAGAGCCCGGACGCGACCGCCCGCACCCGGCGCTACATGGCTCTGATGGCCCGCTTGCAGGAACGTTTTCCCGCCGGTTTCGAGACCGCCCCCTCCCCCGAGCAGATCGCCGATCTGGCCCCGCTCACCGCGCATCTGCGCTCCACCGCCCCGGACGTGGTGGTCGGCACGAAGGGCTTCCTGGCGCGGCTGTGCGTGGCCGCGGTACGGCTGGCGGGGCTGCCCACCCGGGTGGTCAGCCACGTCACCAACCCCGGGCTCCTGCGGCTGCCGCTGCACCGCAGTCCGCATCCCGACCTGACGCTGGTGGGTTTCGCCTGGGCGAAGGAGCACCTCCTCGCGCAGACGGGCGGTGATCCCGACCGCGTCCAGGTGGTCGGACCGCTCGTCGCCCAGCACGACCTGCGTGACTTCATGACCAGCGAGTCCGCCGCTCCGGCGGCCGGCCCCTGGGGCGGGGACACCGACTCCGGCCGCCCCCGCCTGATCGTCTTCTGCAACCGCGGCGGAGACGTCTACCTGGAGCTGGTGCACCACATCGCCGAACACCACCCGGACACCGACCTGGTGTTCGTCGGCTATGACGACCCCGGCCTCGCCCGCCGCGCGGCCGCCGGCGCCGAGCGGCTCGCGCACTGGCGCTTCCACAGCCGGCTCACCCAGGCCCAGTACTTCGACTACATCGACCGCGCGTCCAGGTCACCGTACGGGCTGCTCGTCTCGAAGGCGGGCCCCAACACCACACTGGAAGCCGCCTACTTCGGGATCCCCGTGCTGATGCTGGAGTCGGGGCTGCCGATGGAGCAGTGGGTGCCCGGGCTGATCCACGAGCACGCTCTCGGCCGGGCCTGTGCCACGCCCGAGGACCTGTTCCGGACCGTCGACGACTGGCTGACCCGCCCGTCGGCGATCGAGACGCACAAGAAGGCCGCGATCGGTTTCGCCGAGTCCGTACTCGACCAGGAGGCGGTGGCCCGCCGGATCGGGGCCGCCGTGCGGCCCCTGCTGGAGGCCCGGTGAAGCCCCGGATCCAGCTCGTCGCCACGCCCGGCGGCGTCCGGGCCGAAGGCGACGAACAGGCGCGGCTCGGGCACGCCCTCGGCGGGGACCCCCTGGCCGAGGGCGTGCCCGAGGGGGTCTTCGCCGCCTGGGAGTGGGACGGGGAACGCCTGCTCGTCCGCAACGACCGGTACGGCATGCACCCCCTGTACTACCGCACCGACGCCTCCTCCCTGGCGCTCTCCCCCGATCCGCTCGCCCTGCTGCCGCCGGGCGAGCGCACCGCACTCGACCACGACGCGCTGGCGGTCTTCATCCGGCTGGGCTTCTTCCTCGGCGAGGACACCGCCTTCGCCGCGGTCCGCGCGCTGCCGCCCGCCGCCACGCTGACCTGGTCCCCGGACGAGGGGACCGCCGTGCGCGCGCCCGCGCTCCCCGTGCCGGGCCCCGCGGCCCTCACTCCGGCCCAGGCCGTGGACGGCTTCGTCGAGCTGTTCCGCGCCGCCGTGGCGCGCCGGCTGCCCGCGGAGCCGTACGTCCTGCCGCTGAGCGGTGGCCGGGACTCCCGGCACATCCTGCTGGAGCTCTGCCGTCAGGGCGCCCCGCCGCGGCTGTGCGTCAGCGGCGCGAAGTTCCCGCCCGACCCCGGTGCCGACGCCCGCGTCGCCGCCCGCCTCGCCGGGCGCCTCGGTCTGCCGCACCGCACTGTAGCCCGGCCGCGCTCGCAGTTCCGCGCGGAAGTCACCGCCGGCCCGGCCCAGGGCATGGGCACCCTGGACGGCGCCTGGACCCTGCCCCTGCTGGCCTTTCTGCGCCGCCACAGCGGCCTGTGGTACGACGGGATCGGCGGCGGCGAGCTGGCGCAGAACCCCAGTATCGAGCTGATCAGGAGCAACCCCTACGACGTGAGGGACCTGCCGGGGCTCGCGGACCGGCTGCTGGCCGCCGGCCGCACCGGCGCGCACGTCGAACACCTCCTGGGCCCCCGGACCCGGGCCCTGTGGAGCCGGGAGCGGGCCCGGGCCCGGCTCGCGCGGGAGCTGGCCCGGCACGCCGGCGCCGCCTTCCCGCTCGGCTCCTTCTTCTTCTGGAACCGGACCCGGCGCTCCATCGCCCTCGCCCCCTTCGCGCTCGGCGACGGCCGCGCGGTGATCCACACCCCCTACCTCGACCACGCGCTCGTCGACCACCTCGCCTCGGTGCCGCACCGCCTCCTGATCGACGGCACGTTCCACGACCAGGCGCTGCACCGGGCGTTCCCGGAACACGCCGGCCTGGGCTTCGCCTCGGCCGCCGCGCAGCGCCCCGCGCTCGTCCTGGTCGGGCACCGGCTGGCGTACCTCACCCGGCTGCTCGGCCACGCCCTGCACGGCGAACGGCACTGGTGGCACAGCCGCGACCGGGTCCTGCAGCGGCTGCTGGCCGCGGGCCGCGGACCGGGGGCGCCGCAGCGCGTCAGCCGGCTCCAGCCGCTGGCCCTGTACCTGCTCCAGCTGGAGTCCCTCGCGGCCGGGAGAACCGCCTGAGGACGGACGAGGACACCGCCCGCGCGACCCCGGAAGGACCAACAGGCCCGAGAAGGCCGAGAAGGCCGAGAAGGAGGGGACATCATGCGGAAGACACTGCCCGTCATCAGTACCGGTGCGGCGGGGGCCGCGCCGGGCGGTTGCTCGACGGCCGTCGCCGAGGCACCGGCCCGCCCGGGCCTGCCGCGCTGGCGCAAGCGGAAGCTGCGGATCGCGCTGGTCCGCCACCACGACCTGTGCCTCAACACCCGGCAGATCACCCAGATCCAGAAGCGGGCCGGTGTCCTGCCGCACCTCGGTCTGGGCTACATCCACACCGCCCTGAACTCGGCCGGCTTCCACCACGTCATCCAGGTCGACACCCCCGCCCTGGGACTGGACAGCGAGGGGCTGCGCGCACTGCTCGCCGACTTCGCACCGGACCTGGTCGGCGTCAGCACCACCACACCCGGCCTGCCCGGCGCCGTCGAAGCCTGCCGGGCGGCCAAGAGCACCGGCGCCAAGGTCATCCTCGGCGGCCCGCACACCGAGGTCTACGCGCACGAGAACCTCTTCCACGACTGCATCGACTACGTCGGCGTCGGGGAGGGCATCACGATCATGCCCGAGCTGGCCGAGGCGCTGGAACAGGGCGAGAAGCCGGAGGGCATTCCCGGCCTGGTGACCCGCGAGCACGACGGCGGCGCCGCGCCGATGGTGAACCTGGAGGAGGTCGGCTGGCCGTCCCGTGAGGGCCTGCCGATGAACAACTACTACTCGATCATGGCTCCCCGGCCGTTCGCGACGATGATCTCCAGCCGGGGCTGCCCCTTCAAGTGCAGCTTCTGCTTCAAACAGGCCGTCGACAAGAAGTCGATGTACCGCTCCCCCGAGGACGTCGTCGGCGAGATGACGGAGCTCAAGAACCGGTGGGGGATCAAGGAGATCATGTTCTACGACGACGTGTTCACGCTGCACCGCGGCCGCGTCCGGGAGATCTGCGCTCTGATCGGCGAGCAGGGCCTGAAGGTGCGCTGGGAGGCGCCGACCCGGGTGGACCTGGTGCCGGAGCCGCTCCTGAAGGACATGGCCGGGGCGGGCTGCGTACGGCTGCGGTTCGGCATCGAGCACGGCGACCCGGAGATCCTCCAGCGGATGCGCAAGGAGAGCGACCTCCAGAAGATCGAACGGGCCGTCACCTCCGCGCACGAGGCGGGCATCAAGGGCTTCGGCTACTTCATCGTCGGCTGGCTCGGCGAGACCCGGGAGCAGTTCCGCGCCACCGTCGACCTCGCCTGCCGCATCCCGCTGGACTACGCGAGCTTCTACACCGCGACCCCGCTGCCGGGCACCCCGCTGCACACCGAGTCCGTCGCCGCGGGCCGGATACCCGCCGACTACTGGGACCGCTTCGTGCGCGGCGAGTTCGACGCGCGGATCGGCTATCTGGTGCCCGACGCCCAGCGCCGCGCCCAGGCCGCCTACCGCGCGTTCTTCCTGCGCCGCTCCATGGCCGCACCGCTGCTGTCCCACATGGCCTCGACCGGCCAGTGGCGCAACACGCTGGACGGTCTGCGCAGCCTGGCCCGGTCGACCTCCAACACCGACCGTGACTTCTGAGACCGCCCGCCCGGCCGCGTCCCTGCGGCCGGGCCCCGCCGTCCGCCTCAACACACCGCTGCCGGCCCACGGCCGGCGGCGGCACGGCGAACCGTTCCTGACCCACCACGTCCGCGCGACCACGGCCCGCGGCCTGTGCCCGCCGCCGTCCTGGTCGGTACCGGTGCGGTACTTCCTGCCCGGCGGGCCGTCGGGCGAGGCTCCCCCGCTCTCCCACGCCCGGGCCGCCGCCGACGCCCTGCGCGCCGGCTCCCCCGCACTCGCCCTGATCGCCCCGACCTGCGTCTCGCGCGGCACCCTCCCCGAGCAGGCGGAGCGCCTCGACGCGCTGCTGGACCGCGTCGCCGAGCTGGCCGAGGACCGGCCGGACGCCCCCGTCGTGCTGTTCGTGGGCATGCAGTGGTCCTCGGCCGAGGAGGAGGACGAGTCCGTGCGGCGGCTGCGGGCGCTGCTGCCGCGGGCCCGTGCCCGGCTGCCGCGGGTGCCCGTGTGCGGCCTCTCCCTGCCCGGTCCCGGCAAGCCCCGCACGCTCAACGCCGCGATCGGGGTGGCCGAACTGCTCGGCTGCGCGGGCGTCGGCTGGGTGGACGACGACGTGACCCTGGAGGCGGGCTGCCTCGCGCGGCTGGCGCGGGACTTCCTCGCGGCCGGCTGCCGGGGCGCGGTGGGCGCCACGAAGGTCCCGCACACCAAGGAGTTCGCCACGTCGCGCCTGCTGGCCCGCGCCAAGGCGATCGCGGCGCCCGCGACCGACTACCCGCACGGCTGCTGCATCCTGGTGGCCACCGACGTCGTGTCCGGCGGCATGCCGGGCCGCTACGTCTCGGACGACGGTTACGTCTGCTTCCGGCTCCTCGACCCCGCCCTGCCCGACCCCCTGGCCCGGCTGCGCCTCGTGCCGGACGCCCGCTGCCACTACTACGTCGCCGGTCCCGCGGGCGAGACCCGCCGCAGGATCCGCAGGCTCCTCCTCAACCACCTCGTGGACCTCGCCGACTGGCCCCTGCCCGTGGCCCGCCACTACTTCCGTCACATCCTGTTCGCCGGGCTGTGGCCGCTGACCGGCTTCGACGGCACCGGCGGGCGGCGGCGCGGCGTCCAGAAGGCGCTGATCAAGTGGCTCTACTTCGCCTGGTTCGCGGGTGTGGGGGCGGAGCTGTACCTGCGCGGGCTGACCGGCCGGCCGCTGCGCGCCGTCGAGTGGGCCCCGTACTCGGCCGTCCCCGCCCTCACACCCGCTGACCAGGAGCGCTGATGAAGGTACTGTCCCTCCACTCCGCCGGCCACGACACCGGTGTCGGTTACTTCGAGGACGGGCGGCTGGTCTTCGCCGTCGAGACCGAACGGCTCACCCGCGTCAAGCACGACCACCGCAGCGACCTCGCGCTGGAACACGTGCTGTCCCAGGAGTGCGTGGACACCGGTGGGATCGAGCTGGTGGCGGTCAGCACCCCGGTCCGCAGCGCGCTGTTGCGGATACCGGACCTGGACCACGCGATGGAACGGATCGGCGCCGGGGCGCCCCACCACCGGACCACCTGCGAGCTGCTCGGCAGGAGCGTGGACTGCGTGGTCGTCACGCACGAGGTGGCGCACGCCGCGCTGGCCGCCCACTACGCGGGGCACGAGGACGGCACCCTCGTGCTGGTCAACGAGGGCCGCGGACAGCTCACCCGCAGCTCCCTGTTCCGCGTCGAGGGGGACCGCCTGGAGTGGCTCGCGAAGGACCCGCTGCCCTGGTACGGCAACGGCTTCGGCTGGACCGCGATCGGCCACCTCCTGGGCTTCGGCAAGAGCCCCGGCGTCGCCGGCAAGGTGATGGCGCTCGGCGGCTACGGGCAGCCGGACCCGCGCATACGCGAGCAGCTGCGGGCCGTGGACCCGCGGGTGACGCACGATCTGGAGCTGGCCGAGCGGGTGCGCGCCGACCTGGCCCGACGACCCGGGTTCGACTCGGCCGCGGACGTCGTCGCCACCTTCCAGGAGCTGTTCACCGCCGCCGTGCACACCGTGCTGGACCGGTACGTCACCCGCACCGCCACGGGGGTGGGGCCGATCGCCCTCGGCGGCGGCTGCGCGCTGAACATCGTGGCCAACTCGGCGCTGCGCGCGTCCTTCGGCCGGGACATCGCCATCCCGCCGGCCTGCGGTGACGCGGGCCATCTGGCGGGCGCCGGGATCTACGCCCTCACCTACGTGCTGGGCCGCAGGCCCGAACCGCTCAGCGTGTACGGCAACGGCGCCGGCGAGCCCCGCGCCGACGTCCTGGCCGCCTTGGACACGGCAGGGCTGAAGGCCGTCCCGTACGACGCCCGGGCCGTCGCCGGGCTGCTCGCGGACGGCGGTGTGGTGGCCCTGACGGAGGGGGCGGCCGAGCTCGGGCCGCGGGCGCTCGGGCACCGCTCGCTGCTGGGCAACCCGGCGGTGTCCGGGATGCGCAAGCGGATGAGCGAAGAGCTCAAGCAGCGCGAGTGGTACCGCCCCTTGGGTGCCGTGATGCGCGACGAGCGCTTCGCCGAGCTCTACCCCGGCGGCCGGCCGTCCCCGTACATGCTCTTCGAGTACCCATTGCCGGAAGGCACCGCCCCGGAGGCCCGGCACATCAACGGGACCTGCCGGATCCAGACCCTGGGCGTCGGCCAGCAGCGGCTGCACGGCCTGCTCACCTCCTTCGAGGCGCAGACCGGCGTCCCGGCGCTGATCAACACCTCGCTCAACGGCCCCGGCCGGGCCATCGCGCACACCGCCCGGCACGTGCTGGACGACTTCGCGCACAGCGACGTCGACCTGTTCGTCTTCGACGACGTGATGGCCTACCGGAGTGCGCTCCGGTAGGCCATCGGCCGGCGGTCAGTGCACGAGGTGCCGCGGCAGCAGCCGGTCCCGTACGTCGTCGGTGTACAGGCCGATGACGGGGACGAGCCTCGAGGAGGCCGGCTGCTCCCGGACCGCGTCCAGCGCCCGGGCGCGCAGCCGCTCCAGCAGCGCCTCGACGTCCCGTGCGGGCACGTCCCCGGTGCGCATCAGGTGACCGAGGTTTCCCTCCCGCTCGCCGTTGCGGTCGTAGTCCGTCAGGTCGTCGGCGATCGTGATGATCGTGCCGAACGCCTCGGCGAACCGCCGCGCGGGGGCGGCGGACGTCTCCTGCCGGCCGCAGATCGCGGAGAGCGAGCCGTAGCAGCCGAGAAAGGTGGCGCCGTAGGTGCTGGCGTTGGCGCACCACTCGTCGAGGTTCCGCGCGCGGTGGCTCTTGGTGTGGATCTGGCCGGTGCAGACCTTGGTGAAGTCGTGTTCGAGCAGGTCGGTCACGGCGCGGGCGTCCGTGGCGAGCGCGCACATCTCCCGCAGGGCCGTCAGGTGAAGGTGCAGGCACAGGCAGGCGAGTTCGACGCGGTCGAGCCCGGTGTCGTCGTCCATGAGGTCGTCGAGCAGCTTCATGGCCACGATGTCCATGGCCAGCGCCCGGGCCACCGCGGCGCGCCGCCGCGGTTCGGTGACCCACTCGGTGAGGAAGTGCGGCACCCGCAGGTACAGGCGCAGCGCCGCGGTGTGCGCCACGAGTGCGGGGGAGCCGCCGTTGCGGGCGACGAAGCCGGTGACGTGGTCGCGGTTGGCGGCCTCGGTGGCCAGCATGGACGCGGTGTAGTCCGCGGGCAGTGCGGCGCTCACGGCCGGTCCGCCGTGATCTCGGAGAGTGCCGACCGCCAGTCGGTGTGTTCCAGCGCTCCAGCGAAGCCCACGTAGTCGGCGCCCGCCTCCAGGTACGCGGTGACGTGCTCGCGTCGGCGGACGTTGCCGCTGACGAACAGGATCTGGTCGGGGTGGATCCGCTGCCGGAAGTGGCGGACCACGTCGGCGGGGACCTGGGCGTAGCGGGAGTACAGGTACACCATGTGGAAGCCGAAGCTGCGGGTGACCGCGATGTACCGGTCGATCTGTTCGGTGCTCGTGGTGGCCACCGGCACCGTGCCGAGCAGGTCTCCCGTCTTGTGGTCCACGCCGAAGGTGAGGGCGACGGTGAGCAGGAGCTCCGGCCAGCCGTCGCGGTCGATCCGGCCGGGCAGGTTGACCAGGGTCTCCAGGTAGCTCTTCCACACGTAGTAGTCGTCGCGCGAGCCGAGCAGCGCGGGCAGGATGACGGCGTCGGCGCCGCGGGCCAGCGGGAAGCCGGAGCCTTTGCGCGGCGGGAAGTGCAGCAGCACCGGCAGCGAGCTGACCGCCTTGATCGCCGCCACGTAGGGTTCCATGTGGGACTCGAACGACTCGTAGTCGGTGCTGGCGAGGATGAGGGCGGGACAGCCGAGACCGTCCAGGGTCTTCGCCTTCTCCACGGCCTCGGCCTGCGGCACCTTGAACGGGTCGATGATGTGGACGGGCCCCCGCTCGTGCCCCCGCAGCCGCTCGAGGACCGCGCCGGGGCCCAGCAGGGGTGGTGGTGCGGCCGGGGCGTGCGTGCGCTGGAACAACTGCGGTGAGGTGTTCACCGGCGTTCCCCCTCGTTGTCCGGTCGTGGCGCGCCGCGGGCCGTCATGCGCGGCGCGCGCGGCTCGGCTCGGCCGCCGTCGCGGTGCTCGCCGCGGTGCTCGCCGCGGTGCTCGCCCTGGCCAGGGCGGCGACGACGGACGCGGTGGTGTAGAGCGCTTTGGTGTCCAGGACGACGGAGCCCAGTGCGGCCTTGCCGCGCCGCCCGCGGTCCCAGTGCTCGCGTGCGTCCGGGTCGAACTCCATGGGGCCGGGCACCCGGCACCACGCCGACGGCCGCCAACTGCCGTCCCGCTCCTGGGAGTCGATCAGGTGGTCGACCGCCCGGCGGGCGGCGTCCCGGCCCTCCGGCGGCTCGCCGGCCAGCACGGCCCGCAGGGCGAAGGCGGTGGCGAAAGCGGAGCCCTGCGGCTCCAACTCGGTGCGTACGGCACCGTCCGCACCGATCGTGGCGGCGGCCCAGCGGGCGGCCGCCCGCGCCTCGGGGCGGTCGCCGGCCGGGCGGCCGGCGGTGAGCGCCTCGGCCGCCAGGGCCGTGGGGTACGCGCGATCGGGCCACCAGTAGGCGGGCCACGATCCGTCCGGCCGCTGGATCTCACGGAGCCTGTCCAGCAGCCGCTCGCGCACCGGCAGGTGGAGCAGCCCGGCGGCGGCCGAGGTCACGCACGGGTGACCGGCGTACCAGGCGTCCCAGCGGGGGGCCACCCGCTCCAGGAAGGGCGCGGCGATCCGCGGCAGGTAGCTGGAGATGCCGCCGTCCTCCTGGAGGTGGGCCGCGACGAAGCGGTACCCCTCGTCGGCGCGGGGGTCGTTCTGCGCGCCCAGCGCCTCGGCCAGCCGCAGAACCCAGGAGGTGATGTCGGCGTCGCCGGGAACCCGGGGGCAGTAGCCCCAGCCGTCTGACGGGCCGCGGGCCCCTCTCAGCAGCTCCCAGGCGGATACCGCCGCCGCTCGCCCGGGGCCCCCGGGCAATTCCGCGAGTGAGGCCCCGACAAAGGCGGTGGCCCAGAACTGGCCCGGGCCGCGGACTTCGTAGTCGTTCCACCAGCCGTCCGCATCGCGGGCGGTCCGGAGGAATTCCGTCGCCCTGGAGAGGGCGTGTTCAGCGGATTCGCCGAGGGGTAATCGCTGTGCACCGTTCACGAACTCTCCATTCCGGGAGAGGCGACGAGCCGGGCCACCGTGCCGGCGCGTGGACACCGCGACGGCAGGACGATTGCCCAACCCTACACGCGTTCGTATCGGCGAGACAGAGTACTTTCCCCCCGGCGTACCGCACAGGGTCGCGGCGGATTCACACGAAGTGCATGTGGGTACGCCGCCGCAAACGCATCGTCATGACGCCGCCGCTCGCCAGGGCCAGCAGCGCGGTGACCACGACGGCATGGGCCGCGCCCGAGGCGACGGAGGCGCTGCCGGCGCCGTCGACGGCGTAGGTGATGATCTCCCGGGTCGACCAGAAGGGCAGCACCTTGGCGGCCTCCTCGGCCGGGTCGATCACCATCTGGGCGCCGATGACGGAGATCAGCAGCAGGGTGCCCTCCAGGTCCCGGGGCACGGCGAGGCCGAGCAACAGCCCGAGCGGGACCGCCACCAGGGTGGTCAGCGCCAGTTCCAGGGTGATCGCCTGCGGGTTCGCCACGTCCTGGTCCACGATCACGACCACGGCGTACAGCGCGGAGATCAGCAGCCCGGCCGCGAGGAGGGCGAGCATGCGGCCCAGGTAGAGATGCCGCGGCCGGAAGCCGGACAGGGTGAGCCGGGGCTCGATCTCCCGGCCGCCGACGGCCGAGAAGAGGGCGGCGGTGCTCACCGCGAACCCCACGCCCAGGCTGGCGAAGCGGATGGCCTGGCCGGGCTGGCCGTGCCGGCCGAGGTAGAACACCAGCGGCACGAGGAGGAGCAGGCCCAGCACCCCGCGCCGGCGCAGCAGTTCGCGCAGCGTCATCTCGGCCATGCGCAGAGTCCGGATCATCGGTCCCCCTCCGGCTTCCTGGGGCTGAGGTCCAGTACGTGGTCGACCTGGTCGAGCTGGTTGAGCATGTGGGTCACGACGACGATCGCCTTGCCCTGGTCGCGCCAGCCCCAGACGTTCTGCCAGAAGTCCACGTAGGACCCCCGGTCGAAGCCCTGGTAGGGCTCGTCGAGCAGCAGGACGTCCGGGTCGCCGAGGGCGGAGAGGACGACGTTGAGCTTCTGCCGGGTGCCGCCCGAGAGGTCCTTGGCGAGGGTGCGGCGGGCGACCGGCCAGTCGAGCTTGGAGGCCAGTTCGCGCCCCCGGCGGTCGGCGTCCCGGCCGCTCATGCCCCGGCCCGTGCCGAACAGCGTGAAGTGCTCGCGCGGCGTGAGGAAGCCCATGACACCGGCGTTCTGCGGGCAGTAGCCGAGGCGTCCGGAGATGGTCACCCGGCCGGCGTCCGGGGCGAGCAGCCCGGCGCAGATCTTGAGCATGCTGGACTTGCCGGCTCCGTTGCTGCCCACGATCGCCGCGACCTCGCCCGCGCGCACGACGAGGTCGACGCCGTTCAGGACGCGGCGGCGGCCGTAGCTCTTCACGATTCCGTGCGCGTGCAGCAGGACATCCCGCCCGGACGGCGGCCCGGAAACCCCGCCCATCTGCTGTTCCGCACGTGCGGAATTCCTCATGAGTGACACCTTCCTTCCGCCGCCCGCGACGATGGGCGCGGAATGTTTGGCGTCAGCCTGCCACAGCCGGGCCCGCGGACCGCACGCACCGCCGCACACGGAGTGGGACGGCATATCCTGTCGGCTGTTTTCGGCCGCTTCCCGGATGTCGTCCGACAGGAACTCCGCGTAACGTCCGGGGAATTCGTCCAGGCCATCGCCCGATGGCCGCACGACTACCCATCGGATGCGCCGAATCGATGCCATCGGAAAGCCGGTATTCCGGCCATCGTCCCGGAGCCGAACGGCACACCTTGTGATCACTTCACGGCGCCGGTTAGAGTACGCCGCGTCGAAATCAGCGCGCCTCCCGCAATGGGTGCGACGGGTGCCTCGACGGTGAATTCCCCTTCGTCCGCGGCTATCCGGCGAAGGGCCGGGACGGGTGGTGCACGGGTCGGCCGGCGAAGGGACGCGGATGCTCGGGGGCGCCGGAAGCGGGCGCACGTGGTGGCAGCGCGCCGTGGCCCGAGGCTTTGAACCCCTGCCCCCGCCGGAGGTGCCCCTCATCCTCGTCAGGTCGGGGGAAGTGCAGCCGGACCCGGCGGACTTGAGGGCCGGGCTGCCCCACGGAGGGCTCGGGGTGCTGCTGCCCACCTACGTGGCGCGCTGCGACCTCACCGCTCACGAGAGTGCGCTCCGTCATCTCCTCGATGCCCTCGCCGACGTACGGGAATCCCGCCCCGCACTGCCGCTGACGGTCTGGCTGGGCATGCAGTACGGCCCCGGCGAACAGGCGGAGGCCGTCGCCCGGCTGCGCCGGCTGACCAGGATCTCCACCGTGCCCGTCGCCGGATTCGCGCTGCCGGGCCGGGGGAAGCTCCGCACGGTCAACACGGCACTCGGGCTGTCCCGGCCGCTCGGTCACACCGGCTGGCTGTGGACCGACGACGACGTCGAGTTCGGCCCCGGCGCTCTCGCCCGGCTCGTCGACCGCTTCCACGCACGCGGCTGCGCCGGCGCGGTCGGCGCCCACCTCGTCGCCCTGCCCCGCGCGACGGCCGCCGCCCGGACGATGGACCGCGTCTCCGGCGTCACCGTGCCGCCGGGCGCCTACCCCGCGGCGGCCTGCATGCTCGTCGCCGCCGACGTCGTCGCCGACGGCATCCCGGCCCGCCGCCTCGCCGACGACGGCCACGTGCTCTTCGAACTCCTCGACCCCGGCGCGCCCGACCCGCTGCACGCCCTCGAAGTCCTGCCGGACGCCCGGGGCAGCTTCTACCGGGTCTCCGGGGCCCACGACACGCTGCGCCGCCTGCGCCGCTCCCTCTACAGCCATGTGACCTGCACGGCCGACTACCCGTGGGCGACCGCGCGAACGTACCTCACCGGCACCCTGTTCCACGGCCTGTGGCCGCTCGCCGCCTGGGACGGCAGCGGCGGCCCGGTACGGGGAATCAAGCGCTGGACCGTCAAGGCCGTCCACCTGGCCTGGTTCTGCTCGGTCGCCGCCAACCTCGCCGTACGCGGCGCGGTGGGCCGCCCGCTGCGGCACGTGCCGTGGGGCGACGACGGCGACTTCAGGAGCCCGGCCGCCGAGGCGCGGCCCGCGGCGGCCCGCACCGGACGCTGACACCGGGCGGCCGCCCGGCACGGCGGCCGCCCGCACGCCGACACAGGCGGCCGCCCGCTGCGGCGGCCCCGGAAGGGAGACGCCGTGCGGACATCGGCACCCGATCAGGCGGCGGTCACCGTCGTCCTGCCGCACTACGACTGCGCGAACTACCTGGGCGCGGCGGCGGCCTCGGTCCTCGCCCAGGACCGCACCGACCTCCGCCTGATCGTGGTCGACGACTGCTCCCCCGACGAGACGTGGACGGCCGCGCTGCGCCCCTACGCCGAGGACCCGCGCCTGACCGTGCTGCGCACCTCCGAGAACGTCGGCCACCTGCGCATCAAGAACAAGGTCCTGGAACGCGTGGACACCCCGTATGTCGCCTTCCAGGACGCCGACGACATCAGCCTGCCGGGCCGGCTGCGCCGCCAACTCGCCCTGCTGGAACGCGACAAGGCCGACCTGGTGGGCTGCGCGTACGAATACATCGACGCCGCGGGCCACAGCACGGGCCGCCGCCGCATGCCCCGCAACGGCAATCTCTGGATGCGCCTCGGCCGTTCGACGGTGGTGCTGCACCCGTCGTCGGTCGTGCGCCGCGAGGTCCTCGAACGGCTCGGCGGCTTCGACGGCACGGTCCGGCTGGGCGCGGACACCGATTTCCAGCTGCGGGCGGCCCGGCTGTACCGGTTGCGCAGTGTGCGCCACGTCCTGTACCGCTACCGGATCTGGCCCCAGTCGCTCACCCAGGCGCCCGGGACGGGCTTCGGGTCCGCCGAACGCCTCTCCTACACCCGGGCCATGAACGCCAAGGAGCGCCGCCGCCGCGAGGCGACGACCCGCGAGGAGTTGCTGCCCCTGCTGGTCGCGCCGCCCAACGACATCGACTTCACGCTG
Source organism: Streptomyces sp. NPDC046215 (assembly GCF_040646215.1). Classification (NCBI taxonomy): domain Bacteria; kingdom Bacillati; phylum Actinomycetota; class Actinomycetes; order Kitasatosporales; family Streptomycetaceae; genus Streptomyces; species Streptomyces sp. NPDC046215. The sequence continues at coordinate 108,070 of NZ_JBEYZW010000004.1, forward strand.
GACGCGGTCGCGGTGGGCGGGTGACGGGCGTGGAGCCGCCCCTGCCCGGGTTCGGCGTGGTCGTCGCGGCACCCGAGGGCGTGTGGGAGCCCGCGGTGCGCAGCCTGCTGTGCCAGTCTCTGCCGCCCGCCGCGATCACCGTGGTCACCCCGGCGGACCCGCCGCCGGACCCGCGGCCGGACCCGCGGCCGCTCTTCGTGCCCTGCGCGCCCGAAACCGCCGCCGCGACCTGCGTCGGGGCCGCGCGCGCCGTCCGGGCTCCCTACGTCGCCTTCCTCCACGGCCGCGACGAGGCCCTCCCGGACTGGCTGCGCCACCTGGCCCGCGCGGCCCGCGAGGGTGCGGGCCTCGTCCAGTGCGGCACGCTCCGGCTGCGGGCGGACGCGTGGGTCGAGGGCATCTCCTTGGCGCCCGGTCTCGACGGTGCCGCGTACGCCGTGCGGCGGGACCTGCTGGGCACGAGCGGGCGGACGGCCGGGTGGGTCACGGTGCCGCGGCTGCTGGTGCGGCGCCGGATGGACGACACCGCCGCCACCGTCTCCGCCGCCCGGGCCGCGGGCGCCGGCGTCGTGCGGGACGCCCGCCTCACCCCCGGTGCCGGCGCGCCGCCGGTGGCCGCGCCCGGACGCGGACGCGCCCCGGCCCTCGTCTCCGTCGTGATCCCCGTCCGCGACGGCGCGCTCACCCTCCCGGCGCAGCTGCGCGCGCTCGCTTCCCAGACCTGCGCCATCCCCTGGGAGGTCCTCGTCGTCGACAACGGCTCGACCGACGCGACGCGCGAGGTGGCCGAGAAGGCGCGCCCCGACCTGCCCGGCCTGCGGATCATCGACGCCCACGAGCGCCCCGGCGAGAGTTTCGCCCGCAACCGCGGGATCGCCGCCGCCCGCGGTGACTTCATCGCCTTCTGCGACGCGGACGACGTCGCCGACCCCGGCTGGCTCGCCGCGCTGACCGGGGCCGCCCCGGACGCCGACCTCATCGGCGGCAGCCTGGACAGCGGTGTGCTCAGCCCCGCGTACGCCGACGAGCAACCGGTGCCGATGACCGAGCAGACGGACTTCCTGCCCTTCGCGCGAGGCGCCAACTGCGCGGCCTGGACGGACGTGTTGACGACGATCGGCGGCTGGGACGAGAGCTACCGGAGCGGCGGCGAGGACATGGACCTGTCCTGGCGGGCCCGCCTGTGCGGCTACCGGGTCGGCTACGCGCCCGACGCCCGCATGCACTACCGGTTGCGCGCCGAACTCTGCGCCCTGGCCCGGCAGAAGTGGAACTACGGCAGGTCGGGCGCCCGGCTGTACGCCGCCTACCGCCATGCCGGCTTCGAGCGCCGCGACCACCGGACGGTCCTCATGAACTGGTCCTGGCTGCTCCTGCACGCCCCCGACCTCGCCCGGTCCCCGGGCCTGCGCCGCCGCTGGATCCGCTACGGCGCCCGGCTCTCCGGCTTCCTGGCCGGCAGCGTGGAACAGGGCGTCAGGTACTGGTGATCCCCCGCGCGGTTCCGGTACTTCTGACCCCCGCGCGCCACCGCTTTACCTGTTGACCACACCACCCCGCCCCCGGGTGCCGCGGGCCCGGCCGCGCGCCGGAGCCCGTGGCTATCATCCGTGCATGCTGACCGAGACCGGCTTCCGGAGCACGGACGTGCCCCCGGCAGAGCGCTTCGAGCACTGGCGTGCGTACATAGCGGGAAGCAGCCTGCCCTTGGACATCGAGAAGACCGACGCCGCCGGGGAGACCGGGCGGAGCGGAGCCGACGAGGAGGGGGAAGCGACCGGCGGTCCCCGTGCCCCCGGCTTCACCGCCTCGCAGCGCCTCCTCGACCTCGGAGACGTCCGCCTCTGGAAGATCGAGCACTCCCCCATGCGGATGCGCCGCACCACGCGGCTCATCCGCAGCAGCGACCCCGGCCTCTACCACCTGTCCCTGCCCCTCACCGGGACCATGAGAGTCGACCAGGCCGGCGACCAATTCCCTTACAGCCCCCGTGACCTCGTCCTCCTCGACACCTCCCGCCCCTACACCCTCGACGCCGTGCCGGACCCGCACCGGGACCGCATCCTGGGCACGGGGCTCTTCGTCCCCCGCGAACTCCTCCCCCTCCCCCAGCGCAGCATCGACCACTTCCTCAACCGGCCGTTGCCGGGGAGTGCCGGGATCGGGGACCTCCTGGCCCAGTACCTCACCCGCGTCTGGACCCAGGCCCCGCACTGCGGCCCCTCCGACGGCACCCGCCTCGGCATGGTCGCCGTCGAGCTGTTATCCGCCCTGCTCGCCCACGCCCTGGAGCGGGATTCCGGCGACCCCCGTACGCCCGAATCCCGCCGCCGGACGCTGGTCCTGCGCATCCGGGCGCACATCGCACAGCATCTGTCCGATCCCCGCCTGTCCCCCGGCACCGTGGCGGCGGCCCACCACATTTCCCTGAGCTACCTCCACCGTCTCTTCGAGACGGAGGCGACGACGGTCGCCGCCTGGATCCGCCACCAGCGCCTCGAACGCGCCCGCCACGACCTCGGCGACACCACTCAGCGCCACATCCCGGTCCATGCGATCGCCGCACGCTGGGGCTTCCCCCGCGCCGCCGAGTTCAGCCGGGCCTTCCGCACGGCCTACGGCATGCCGCCCCGGGACTACCGGGAACTGCGGACGGCTCACGGCCACCGGCCGGCATGACGTTGATGTGGTGCACATGCGTACACGGTGCCGGGAAGGCCGCACGGATGTCTTCAGCGCCGCGTCCACACCGGGTTGGCATGGAGTCCACAGCGGCGAAGCCCGGGTGCGCGCGGCCCGGGGTCAGCGGCCCGGGGTCATTGGAGCGCGCGGACCGCTGCGGTGAACACCGAGGGCAGCCGGGAGGCGGCCGGGACGACGAGGCGGGCGGTGGCGGGGTAGCGGGCCGCCCGCAGCAGGGCGTGGGTGAGGAGGCGGTGACGTCTGGTCAGGCGGGCCCAGGCCGCTTCGTAGGCGTGGGGCGTGCCGGCGGCCAGGCTGTCCACGGCCGCCCGGGCCGTGGCCAGGGCGAGGGCGATGCCCTCGCCGGTCAGGGCGTCCACGTACCCCGCCGCGTCACCGGCGAGAAGGACGCGGCCGGCCACCCGGCGGCGGGCTCGCTGGTGCAGGGGGCCGGCGCCGCGCACGGCGCTCGCGGGCCGGCCGTGCACCCGGGCGGTCAGGGCGGGGAAGGCCCGCAGGTGTTCGTCGTAGGGGCGCCGGGTGCGGCTGAGCACGGCGATGCCCACGCAGTCCTCGCTCACGGGCGTCACATACGCCTCGCCCGCTGCCGACCAGTGGACTTCCACGCAGTCCGTCCACGGCGTGATCCGGTAGTGGCGGCGGAGCCCGTACCGGGCGGGTCCGCCGGCGGGCAGGTGGAGGCCCAGGGCACGGCGCAGCGGAGAGTGCAGGCCGTCCGCGGCGATCAGCCAGCGTGCCCGCCATTCCCCGGCGCTCACGCCGTGCGCGTCCTGGTGCACGGCCGTGGTCCTGGTCGCGGCGAAGCGCACGCCGAGCTCGGCCGCCCGCTGGTGCAGGGCCGCGTGCAGGACGGTGCGGCGCACTCCCAGCCCTGAGTGGTGACGGAACTCGGCCTCGGCACTGCTGTCGCCGTCCACGTAGCGGATGCCCCGCAGGGGACGGCCCGGCGGGTCCAGGCCGAGTGCGTGCAGGGCGGCCACACCACTGGGCATGACGCCCTCTCCGCACGCCTTGTCCACGGGGGGCTCGCGGGGCTCGACGACCACCGCTTCCATGCCGTGCAGCGCGGCATGGATCGCGGCCGCCAGACCGGCGGGGCCGCCGCCCGCCACGAGGACGTCGATCATGTGCGTGCGCCCGTGGCGGCGGAGGCCAGTGCGGCGTCCTCGCACCGGATGCGGACGGTGAGGAGCCAGGCGTTCAGGAGCGTGAAGACCAGCGCGGTCACCCAGGCACCGCCCACCAGGGGCAGGGCCACGCCCTCGGCGGCCACGGCCGCGTAGTTGGGGTGGCGCAGCCACCGGTAGGGGCCCGTCGTCACCGGGCGCAGCCCGGGGACGACGATGACCCGGGTGTTCCACTGCCGCCCCAGGGTGCTGATGCACCACCAGCGCAGGGCCTGGGCGGCGAGGACGGCGGCGAACATCGCCCAGGCGAGCACCGGCGGGACGGGCCGGCCGGTGACGAGCGCTTCGAGCGGGCAGGCCACCAGCAGCCCGGTGTGGAGGGCGACCATCCACCGGTAGTGGCCGTGGTCGGCCGGGGCGCCGCCGCGGGCCCGGCTCCAGCGTGCGTTGCGGCGCGCCAGGAGGAGTTCACCGGCGCGTTCGGCCGCGACGGCCAGCATCAGGGCCGGGTACCAGAGCATGTGCGTCCTCCTTTCCATCGGCCGTCCGCCGGCCTTCTACCAGCGCAGCAGGACCAGTTCGCAGCAGAAGCCCGGCCCCATGGCCAGGAGCAGCCCGTAGGAGCCCGGTGGCGGGGGGCGGTGGGCCAGGGTGTCGCGCAGGACGTGCAGGACGGAGGACGAGGAGAGGTTGCCGGCCTCGGCCAGGTGCTGCCAGGTGAGGTCGAGGGCGCCGGCGGGGAGGTCGAGGGTCTCGGTGACGGTGTGCAGGATCTTGGGGCCGCCCGGGTGGCAGACCCAGGCGGTGATGTCCTTGGTCTTCAGGCCGTGTTCGTCCAGGAAGCCGCGGACGTCGCCGGCCAGGTTGCTGCGGATCAGCTCGGGCACGACCGGGTCGAGCACCACCCGGAATCCGGAACTGCCGACTTCCCAGCCCATGGCGTGCCCGGTGTCCGGGTACAGGTGGCTGCGGGTGGCCACGACCGCCGGCCCCCGGGCGGGCCGGTGCGCACCGCAGGCGACCACCGCGGCGGCCCCGTCGCCGAACAGGCCGGAGGCGATGAGGTTGGCCGGTGAGCGGTCCGCGCGCTGGAACGTCAGCGAGCACAGTTCGACGGAGACGAGGACGGCGACATGGTCGGGCCAGCCGTGCAGGTAGTCGTGCAGGCGGGCGATGCCGGCCGCCCCCGCGACGCAGCCCAGGCCGAAGACGGGGACGCGTTTGACGTCCGGGCGCAGCCCCAGCCGTCCCGCGATCCGGGCGTCGATGGAGGGGGTGGCGATGCCGGTGACGGAGGTGAAGACCAGCAGGTCCACATCGGTGGCCCGCAGTCCGGCGGTCCGCAGCGCGCCGCGAACGGTCCGGGCGCCCAGGTCGGTGGCCGCGCGGATGAAGACGTCGTTGGCGCCGCCGAAGCCGTCCAGTCCGGCGTAGTCCTCCAGGGGCAGCACCATGTGGCGGCTGCGCACCTGGGTGCTGCTGTGGAGGTGGTCGAGGACCGCGCGGCCGGGGCCGTCCGGCAGGCAGGCTCCGCCCACGGCGTCGGTGATGGCTTTCTGGGACCGGCGGTGGGGGGCCAGGAGGCCGTGGACGGCTGCGATCCGGGTCGTCATGCGTCTCCCGCCATGAGGGTCGCCGGGGTATCCGACGGCACTGTTGTTCCCCGTGCGGACCGCGGATGTGCGGGAGTGCGCTCTCAGTCGCCCGTCCGGCGGCCTTGGCCGCCCGCCCGTCCGCTCGGGGATTTACGCTCACGTGGTGGAAACGGACCGGATGCCGCTCACCGGGGGGACCACCGGCCGGACCGGCCGGCCGGTCGTCGCCCTGGCCGCGTCGTGCCACCCGGGGCCGACGGCGGCGGTCACCGTTCTGGTGACGGCGCTGGCCGGCACCGCCGGGCACTCCGCGGGGAACTGCGCGCTGCTCGCGGCGGCGGTCCTGAGCGGTCAGCTGTCGGTGGGCTGGTGCAACGACGCCTTCGACGCGCGCCGTGACGCCGCGGCGGGCCGTTCCAAGCCCGTCGCGACGGGAGCGGTGTCCGCGCAGACCGTGTGGGCGGCGGCGCACACCGCGCTCGCGCTGTGCGTGCCGCTGTCACTGATGTGCGGCCCCCTGGCGGGGGCCGTGCACCTGGCGGGGGTGGGGGCGGCGTGGGCGTACAACCTCCGGCTGAAGGTCACGGTGTGGTCCTGGCTGCCCTACGCCGCCGGGTTCGCGAGCCTGCCGGCCTTCGTCACGCTGAGTCTCGACACCCCCCTGCGGCCCCCGTGGTGGATGGCCGTGGCGGGTGCCCTGCTGGGTGTGGGCGCCCATCTGGCCGATACGCTGCCGGACATCCCCGGAGATGTGGCGGTGGGGGCGCGCGGCCTGCCGCACCGGCTGGGGACGGCCTGGACGCGCCGGGTGCTGCCGGTTCCCCTGGTGGCGGCGACCGCGGTCCTGGCCCTCGGCCCGCCGGGCCCGTTCCCCGCCGCGGGGGCGGCGGCACTGGTGACGGCGACGGCGACGGCGCTCACCGGGGCGGCGCTGAGCCGGACCCGTCCGCAAGCGCCCTTCGCCGCGGCCGTGGCGGTCGCGGCCGTGTGCCTGGCCCTGCTGCTGGCCCGGGGCGGCGAGATCGCCACCTGACGGGCCCGGATGACCGGCCCTGAGAACCCGTGGGGCGCGAGCACACCACGCGGCGGGCTCCCGCGGGACGGGCGCCGTGGCGGGCGTCGTCGGTCAGTCGTTCCGGCGCCGGGTGTCCTCCGTGATCTCCGGCTCCTCCAGGTACTCGGGGCAGTCCGGGTTGTGGCAGGGAGAGGGGGTCCACACGGGCACGAAGATCCCGAGGGTCTTGTGCCGCCTCTTGACGGTCATGGCCAGGGGCTGCTTGCAGACCGGGCAGGCAAGCGCCCCCTGGGGTCCGGTCTCATGCTGAACTTTGCCCATTCTTTAACCATAGACTCTGCGGTCGCGAAATGGCGCGGCGTACGAGGTGGCGGACCGCCGGAGAAGCCGTGTACTGCCCCCGCGGTCAGTGCATGCGGGGGCAGTACGTCACCGGAATCGTCAGGCCGCGGCGTCGGCCTTCACCTCGACGCCCTTGGCGGTGACCAGGCGGGCGGTGCCGTCGGCCAGCCGGTAGGACAGGCCCACCACCGCCGTCCGGCCCTCGGCGACCGCCTCGGCCAGGACGCGGGAGCGGTCCAGGAGCAGGTCGACGGTGTGCCGTATGTGCTCGGCGATGAAGTCCTCCTCCTCCGTGCGGCCCGCGGCGTGGGCGGCCAGCACGCTGGTGGTCACCCGCTCGATGACGTCCCGCACATATCCGCTCGCGGTCGTGCCCTCCTGCAGGGCGGACCGGGTGGCCGCGACCGCGCCGCAGGAGTCGTGGCCCAGGACCACGACCAGGGGGCAACCCAGCACGCTCACGCCGTACTCGATGCTGCCGAGTACTTCCGGTCCGGTGACGTGGCCGGCGGTGCGGACGACGAACAGATCGCCCAGTCCACGGTCGAAGACGATTTCGGCGGCGAGGCGGGAGTCGGAGCACCCGAACATCACGGCGAACGGGTTCTGGGCCGGGGCGACCTGAGCGCGGCGGGCGGCATCCTGGTTCGGGTGTTCCGGAATACCGGCAACGAAGCGCTCGTTGCCGGCCAGCAGCATCTCGAAGGCGTCCTGGGCAGTGAGGGAGTCAGTCATGCGCGGAAGGATACGATGCGGCCCGACGCCCGCGCGACCCCTCTCCTGCAACCCGTCCCCGCAGGTCACACGCCCTGTCCCAACGCGCCCCCGCGCAACGGCCGCACCGCCGGGCCCGCGGGCTGATGTATGCATCGTCAACCGACCCGCGTCCCGGGCCGGCGCCGGCCCGTGGGGGCGTGGCCGGCGCCGTTCGGGTGTGTCAGCCGGGCCAGGTGCCGGTCAGACGCTGGGTGGTGGCGGCGCCCGCCCGGTCCACGGCGGCCTTGACGACGGCGAAGATGGCGCCTTGGAGCGCCGCGGCGACCAGAACCTCCTGCCACGAGCGGTCCCGGTCGGTGGCCTCCGGGGCGTCATCCTCGTGCCCGATCATCTTCCACGCCCGCCTGAAGGCCACCCCGGCGAGCATGCCGCTGACGGCTCCCAGGGCCAGCCCCACCGGCTTGTAGGCGATCTTCGATGCCTTCACCGGCACCTCCGGCTGCGACGGATGAGCAGGAAGACGGCGAGCGCGGCGGTCACGGCGAGCAGGGGGTTGCGGTTGGCCCGGGCCATGGTGACAGCCTGTCCGGCCTTCTCGCGGACCGGCTCGGGGGTCTTGTCCGCCGCGAGCTGCCCGGCGCGGGCCGCGGTCTCGCGGACCTGCTCGGCGACCTGGGCCGCCTTGTCCGCGGCCTGCTCCTTGATCTCGGCCTTCTTCTCCTGCGCCCGGGCCTTGACGTCGGCCTTGGCCGCCAGGGCCTCGACGGTCCGCCCGAGTTCCTCTCGTGTGTGCTCCACGCGCTCGCGCAGCTCTTGCGGCGTCGGCGCTGCCTCGTTGCCCTGGGGTGGGTTGTTCATCGGTGTGCTTTCTCCTTGATCTCGGCCACGTCGGCCTTGACGCTGTCGATGGTCTGCTCGGGTGCGGGTGTGCCGGCCTTGGTGATCTGCTTCTTCCCGGCCACGGCCATCACAGCGGCGACAGTCGCCAGGACTCCCGCGAGGATCAGCGCGGAGGCCCATACCGGCAGGACCAGGGCGAGGGCGGCGATCGCGGCGGCCACCAGAGCCTGCGCGGTCAGGACGCCGACCAGGCCGGCGCCGCCGAACAGGCCGCCTCCCGCCCCGTAGCGCTTGCCTTTCCGGGTCATCTCCGCCCGGGCGAGCTGCATCTCTTCCCGGACGAGTTCCGTCATTTGCTGCGAGGCGCGTGAGACCAGCACGCTCACCGAGTCATCGGCGGCATGGACCTGCCGCTCCGTCGTGCTCACAAGTTGTCACCTTGCCTTCCTTCTCCTGCCGGCCGGACGGGCCTTCGGGCGCGGCTGCTCGATGACGGGTCTTCACGTCACGGAACGGAGGCCGCGCCGGTCGGCCTGCTTGTCGGGGTGGGCACGCTGTCAGGGCCCGGGTACCCGGCAAACGGATGCGTACCCTGCCGTCCCGCAGCCTGGTTTCCTACAGCAGACGGCGTAGGAGCAGACGGGGCATTCCTCGGATCAGGGCGGCGTCCATGACATCGGGTAAGGGCGCGCACCGCTGCGGACCCGCTCGGCCGCCACGGGAGACCGCCGGCCGGGCGCATACGGCCCGTCACTCCATGCGGCGACGGTCCTCGTCGCTCCATGCGCGGGTGTCACGGGGTCGGGTGTAGGGCTCCTGGTCTTCAGGGTGCCCGCCCGCGATGGCGCGCTGGCGGACCAGCTCGGCGTCGAACTCCAGCCCGAGGAGGACGGCGAGATTAGTGATCCACAGCCACACCAGGAAGATGATCACGCCCGCGAGGGTGCCGTACGTCTTGTTGTACGAGCTGAAATTCGCGACGTACACGGCGAAACCGGCCGACGCGATCATCCAGATCACCAGGGCCAGGAAGCTGCCCGGGGTCACCCACCGGAATCCGCGCCCCTTGGCGTTGGGGGCCGCCCAGTACAGGATCGCGATCATGACCGTGACGAGGAGGAGCAGGACCGGCCACTTGGCGATCGACCACACCGTCAGCGCATGGTCACCGACCCCCAGGGCGGCCCCGGCCTGCCGGGCGATGCCGCCGGTGAACACCACGATCAGGGCGCTGGCGACGGCGAGGATCATCAGGGTGACGGTCAGCGCCAGCCGCAGCGGCAGGATTTTCCACACCGGGCGGCCTTCGGGCATGTCGTAGACGGCGTTGGAGGCGCGGATGAACGCGGCGACGTAGCCGGAGGCGGACCAGATGGCGACGACCAGGCCGACGATCGCCATGAGCGAGCCGGTGCCGGCATTGCCCTGCAACTGCTGCACCGCGCTGGTGAGCACGTCCCGGGCCGAGCCGGGGGCCAGTTTCCGCACGTTGTCCAGGACCTGCTCGGTCGCCGACTCGCCGACGATGCCGAGCAGCGAGATCAGCACCAGGAGGGCCGGGAAGAAGGCCAGCACCCCGTAATAGGTCAGTGCTGCCGCCCGGTCGGTGAGCTCGTCGTCCTTGAACTCCTTGAACGTGCCGCGCAGCACCGCCGGCCAGGAGTGTCCGGGCATCTCGGAGAGCTGGTCCGGCGCCCGTTCCTCGACCTCGTCGTCCGGTCCCGTCCGGTCGGCCCGGCCTGGAGCCGGGGGCTCGCGGTCGTCACCGTGCTCTGGTTTCGGTGTGCGCGTCATGTTCGGCGGTTTTCCACTCGCGCCCGTCTCATACACGCGCCACTAGCCCAACCGCACCGATATGCCGTCCGCGCGTCGCCTGCTCCTGGCAGGTTCACAGGGAAGCAGGCAGCGCCCGTCAGCCGGCCGGTGGCCGGCTGACGGGCGCCTCACTCCCGGAGCGACAGTGTGCGACTCAGCGGCCTATGGGGAGCCATACGGAGTACACGCGCGGGTTGGGGTAGGTGAACTTGCCGGTCTGCCCGTCGTACCGGGCGTTCTGCAGCTGGATGTGTCCCGGCTCACGCATGTTGTAGTTGCACACGGCCCACTTGCCCTCGCCCAGCTTGTTGCGGCAGCCGCCGTCGCGGGTGTAGTTGGTCTTCCACAGGCCGACCGCGGACTTGCCGTCGGCCTCGGTGTCCTTGACGTAGACCTTGTCACCGGCTCTGTCGAAGCACGTCTTGACGCCGTAGCTGGTGATACACGGCATGGCCGCCGTGACTCCCTCGGCGTCCACGCTGACGGCGCCGTCGTCGACCTCCACACCCTCGATCATGTCGGCAGAAGCCTGACCGCTCAGAGCCGTGACGGAAACGATCAGGGCGGCGAGGCCGACCCCGGCGGACGACAGCGACCTCTTCCACGTACTGCTCTTCGACATCTGCAAACCTTTCGCGATGTGCCGCCGCCCGCGGGCGCGGCCGGCGATCGAGATCCTGGAGTCGTCAAATTAGGCGGTGCGGGGCCGGGGCGTCATTGGCAGAGCGTCCACGCTCAGTGGGCAATGCGTCTACTCGCCGGGGTGCACACCCGGTTGCGGTACTCCGTGGGCGGCACGCCGTAGGCCGCGCGGAAGGCACGGGTCAGATCCGCGGCGTGGGTGAATCCGCAGCGGGCGGCGATCCGCTGGACGGACAGGCCGCGCAGCGCGGGATCGGCGAGGTCCCGGCGGGCGCTTTCCAGGCGCTGTTGGCGGATCCAGGCGGCCACGCTGACTTGCTCGCCCTCGAAGATGCGGTGCAGGTAACTGAGAGAGATGTGATGGGCGGCCGCCACTGACCGGGGTGACAGCCCTGGTGTGGTCAGGTTCTGCTGGATGTACTGCCGGATGCGCAGGAGCAGGGTGTGCCGGCGTGCCTCCGGCGTGAGTGCGTCGTCGCTGTCGAGGACATGGGACATCAGCGCGGACACCAGATCGATGGCGACCCTCTCCAGCCGGGGCCCGTCCGCCGGTTGGTGGCAGGCGGTGTCCGTCAGTACCTGAGTGAGGAACTGGATGAGGAGGGCGCCTACGCCCGCCTGACCGGGCAGACGCCGGTTGACCAAGGTGCTGAGGCTGTGCGCGGGCAGCGGCAGCATGTCGCGGGGGAAGAGGAGACCGATGCCCTGCACACCGCCCTGGCCCCGGGGAGCGGACGTCTCCATGGTGTAGGGGCGCGAGCTGTCCAGCAGCACCACGTCGCGCGCGCCGTACTCCGCGGCACCGTGGGGCTGGACGAGCCGCACCGTGCCCCGCAGGGGAATCGAGAGGTGAAAGATCCCGGGGTCCGACTGCCGGATCAGGCCCGCGCTCCGCCGCAGCGTCATCGACGGGTGCTCAGTCGCCCATAAACGCACGGCACCCAGCTCCACGACGCGCTGGGCCGCTATGAAATCGGCGGCGTGATCGCTGGAAACCTGCGCGGGTACGTAGGCCCTCAGGAGGTGTTCACGCCAGTAGTCGAAGCGGTCCGCCGGAGCGACGTCGGTGCTGTGGAACGACATCTCGCTCAGCACGCTCTGCCTCGCCCCAGGAGCAGGGCGCAGACCACCGGCACCGCGAAGACCAGCGGCGCCGGAATGTGCGCGAACCGGTGGGCCCGGACGACGGTGACGAGGGCTCCGGCGTAGTACAGCACCAGGCCGATCCCCGCCATGACGCCGATGAACGGTACGACCAGGCCGGCCAGCAGGCCCGCGGCCCCGGCGGCCTTGGCCACGCCGAGCCACGTCCACCACGAGCGGGGGACGCCGTAGTCGGTCAATGAGCGTTCGGCCCATGGGGTGCCCAGGAGACTGACGGCGGCGGAGAAGCTCGCCATGGCGGCGGCCACCGCGGTGGCCGCGAGGTGGGCAGTGGACATCAGGAGTGCTCCTTGCCTGACGCGGTGCCGGGGCGGTCCGCCCCGGCACGGGTGCGATGAGTTCGTCACCCCATGGACGAAACACCGGTGCGGAAATGTGACTCGAATATACGTACGGATCGCGGACGATCCACCTCCTCTTCGCCCCGCCCCGGCCGCCCTCCCGGACTTCCGCAATACCCCCAGGGGGTATATCGTCGTCTTCAGCGGGAGACGCCGCCGGCAACCCCGGCTCCTCCGCACCACGCATCGCCTGACACACATCCCCAGCACTTCCGCCGGACCGTGCCGCTCCCCTGATAGGGACGCCGCACGGCCCGGCCCTCCTCCCGGGAGAACCCCCATGACCAGCCTCGCCCCCGAGAAGGCCACGGCGCCCGCCGCGCCCGCCGCCGAAGTCGAGCTCTCCATCGGCGGCATGACCTGTGCCTCGTGCGCCGCGCGCGTCGAGAAGAAGCTCAACCGCATGGACGGCGTCACCGCGACCGTCAACTTCGCCACCGAGAAGGCGAAGGTCGCCTACGGCGCGGGAGTGGCGGTAGCCGACCTCATCGCCACCGTCGAGAAGACCGGCTACACGGCTCAGGAGCCGGCGGAGCCCGTCCGGGCGCACAAGCCGGCCGACGCCGCCGGCGAAGAGGGCGGCGAAGAGGCCGGCGGCGAGAACGACACCTTGCGGCAGCGGCTGCTGGTCTCGCTCGTCCTCTCCGTGCCGGTCGTGCTGATGGCGATGGTCCCCGCGCTGCAGTTCGACAACTGGCAGTGGCTGTCACTGACCTTGGCCGCGCCGGTCGTGGTGTGGGGCGCGCTCCCCTTCCACCGGGCCGCCTGGACCAACGCCCGGCACGGCGCCGCCACCATGGACACGCTCGTGTCGATCGGCACGCTCGCCGCGCTCGGCTGGTCGCTGTGGGCCCTGTTCTTCGGCCACGCGGGCATGCCGGGCATGCGGCACGGCTTCGACTTCGCCGTCTCCCGCGCGGACGGCTCCTCCTCCATCTACCTGGAGGCCGCGGCCGGGGTGACCACCTTCATCCTCGCCGGGCGTTACCTGGAGGCGAAGTCCAAGCGCAAGGCGGGCGCCGCGCTGCGCGCACTGCTCGAACTGGGCGCGAAGGACGTGGCCGTGCTGCGCGACGGGCGCGAAGTCCGCGTCCCCACCGCGGAACTGGCGGTCGGCGACCGGTTCGTCGTCCGCCCCGGCGAGAAGATCGCCACGGACGGCACGGTCGTCGAGGGCGGCTCGGCGGTGGACGCCTCGATGCTGACCGGCGAGTCCGTGCCCGTCGACGTGACGGTGGGCGACGCCGTCACCGGCGCCACCGTCAACACCTCCGGCCGCCTGGTCGTCGAAGCCACCCGGGTCGGCTCCGACACCCGGCTCTCCCGGATGGCCGCACTGGTGGAGGACGCGCAGAACGGCAAGGCCGCGGTCCAGTGCCTCGCCGACCGGGTCTCCGGGATCTTCGTCCCCGTCGTCCTGCTGATCGCCCTCGGCACCCTGCTCACCTGGCTGCTGGTCACCGGCGACGCCACCGCGGCCTTCACCGCCGCCGTGGCCGTACTGATCATCGCCTGCCCCTGCGCCCTCGGCCTCGCCACCCCCACCGCCCTCATGGTCGGCACCGGCCGCGGAGCCCAGCTCGGCATCCTCATCAAGGGCCCCGAAGTCCTGGAGTCCACCCGCCGCGTCGACACCGTCGTCCTGGACAAGACCGGCACCGTCACCACCGGCACGATGGCCCTGCACGAGATCGTCACCGCCCCCGGCGTCAGCGAGCGGGAACTCCTGCGCCTGGCCGGCGCGCTGGAGCACGCCTCCGAACACCCCATCGCCCGGGCCGTCGCCGACGGAGCCACCGCCCGGACCGGCGCGCTGCCCGCGCCGGAGAGCTTCGAGAACGTCGCCGGGCTCGGCGTCCAGGGCGTCGTCGACGGACACGCCGTCCTGGTCGGCCGCGAGCGACTGCTCGCCGAGTGGGCCATCACCCTGCCCGCGGAACTGGCGGCGGCGAAGGCCGCAGCCGAGGCCGAGGGCCGCACCGCCGTGGCCGTCGCCTGGGACGGCGAGGCGCGCGGCGTCCTCACCGTCGCCGACGCGATCAAGCCCACCAGCACCCGCGCCGTCACCGAACTGCGCCGCCTCGGGCTCACGCCCGTCCTGCTGACCGGCGACAACAAGGCCGTCGCCGCGAGCGTCGCCCGCGAGGTCGGTATCGACGAGGTGATCGCCGAGGTCCTCCCGCAGGACAAGGTCGACGTCGTCAAGCGCCTCCAGTCACAAGGCCGCACGGTCGCCATGGTCGGTGACGGCGTCAACGACGCCGCCGCCCTCGCCACCGCCGACCTCGGTCTCGCGATGGGCACCGGCACCGACGCGGCCATCGAGGCCGGCGACCTCACCCTCGTACGCGGCGACCTGCTCGTCGCCGCCGACGCCATCCGGCTCTCCCGCAAGACGCTCGGCACCATCAAGGGCAACCTCTTCTGGGCCTTCGGCTACAACGTCGCCGCCCTCCCCCTCGCGGCAGCCGGCCTGCTCAACCCGATGATCGCCGGAGCGGCCATGGCCTTCTCCTCCGTCTTCGTCGTCACCAACAGCCTGCGCCTGCGGACCTTCTCGTAAGGCACAGCGCGGCGCGGCCACCGCGCTCGGCCCACGGCCGCGTCCGGGACACCACCCGGATGCGGCCGCAGGGCTGTCCCGCGGTAGGCGCACAACCCTTGACTCCTTCCCCTCGGTGTCGCGCCGGAGTGGCCGGACGGTACGCCTCTGGCCGGATAGCGTCTCGCCCAAGCCCCCGACGATCGCCACACTGACACGACACGCATCACGCGTCGCAGACAACCGCCCGAAGGGCCAGGAATGCAGCCGGAAACGACAGGCCGCGACCGTACGCCTCCAGCACCTGTGAACGGCCGGCAACCCGTCGGCCGCGTTCCGCTGCGCGCCGATCTCAGAGCGGCCCTGCCCGATGCCGCCGCCGCGGTGGCCGTCACGGCGGCCGTGTTCCTCTTCCTCTCTTTCCGCATGCGCTCCGGCACCTCCGCGACGGTCGCGGTCATGCCCTTCATGGACGACCCCCGCACCTACTGGATGTACCTGCTCAGCCAGGCGTTCGGCTGGTCCGGCCTGCTGTGGGCGTGGGGGACCGTCGTCCTCGGGCTGCTGCTGTCCGGGCCCCGGCCCGGCCGGCCGGCGGTGTCCCGGGCCGCGCTGGAACGCTGGCACCGCACCACGAGCCTGACGACAATGGCGCTGATGCTCGCGCACGCGCTGATGTTCGCGGCCGAACTGGTCCGCTACGAAGCCACGATGACGTGGGCGGCCCGGCTGTGGTCGGCGTTCGCGGACACCTTCGTCCCGGGCTGGTACGACTCGGGAACCGGCCGGACGGCCATCCCCATCGGGCAGGGCGCCCTCTACCTCGCCCTCCCCCTGGGCCTGCTGTTCTACGTCCGGCACCGCATCGGCGCGAACACCTGGCGCCGGCTGCACCGGTTCGTCATCGTCGTGTACGTGCTGAGCGTGTGGCACACGCTGCTGTACGGCACCAACGTCTGGTACGACGGCTGGCCGCGCACGGTGCTGTGGCTGCTCCAGGTGCCCGTCGCCGTGCTGCTTCTCCTCCGGCTGGTGCGCCCCGCCCGCCGGGCCGAGCGCCTGGAAGCGCCCGGCCGGTGGACGGGGGCATCCGCACTGGGCTGGACCACCCGGGGCGCCGGCAGGCTCGCCGTCGCGGCCGTCGTGGTCGCCGTCCTCGCGGTGGTGGTGTCCGGCCACGACGGTGGACGTCCGCGCCCGGCCGAGCCGCCCGCGACGGCCCCGCACGATCACGACGGGGAATGATCCGACATCGCCATGACCGGCGGGGCGCTCTCCCCGGGCAGGAACGTCACCTGCGGCGCGCCCGTGCGCGGATGGACGGCGACCTCGGCGGCCACCCCGTACACCTCGGCCAGCAGCCGCGGGGTGAGCACCTCCCCGGGCGTACCGCGGGCCGTCACCTCGCCCGCGCGCAGGACGTAGAGGCGGTCGCAGTAGTAGGCGGCGAGGTTCAGGTCGTGGAGAGCGATCAGGACCGTGGCGGGCAGCCGGCGCAGGACGCCGAGCACCTCCAGCTGGTGTCGGATGTCGAGGTGGTTGGTGGGCTCGTCGAGGACGAGCAGGGAGGGCTGCTGGGCGAGGGCGCGGGCGATGAGCACGCGCTGGCGCTCGCCCCCGGAGAGCCGGTCGAAGGAGCGCTCCGCCAGGTCACCTGCGTCCACCGACTCCAGGGCCGATCCGATGATCCGGAGGTCTTCGGCGGTGTCGCCGTCGAGCAGCCGCTTGTGCGGGCTGCGGCCCATCGCGACGACTTCCCGCACCGTCAGGTCGAAGTCGGCCCCCGCTTCCTGCACGACGGCGGCCACGGTGCGGGCGAGCCGGCGCA
The DNA here is from genome assembly GCF_040646215.1 of Streptomyces sp. NPDC046215. Classification (NCBI taxonomy): domain Bacteria; kingdom Bacillati; phylum Actinomycetota; class Actinomycetes; order Kitasatosporales; family Streptomycetaceae; genus Streptomyces; species Streptomyces sp. NPDC046215. The sequence goes on from NZ_JBEYZW010000004.1 coordinate 124,741, forward strand.
CCGGCAGTGACCAGGCGTCGGCACCGTCCACGCGCACGCACCCGGCATCGGGGCGCAGCACCCGGTAGGCGGCGCGCAGCAGGCTGGACTTGCCACTGCCGTTCGGGCCGACCAGGCCGACCACCTCGCCGGGCCGGGCGGTCAGCGAGACGTCGCGCACCAGGTGGCGGGCCCCGGCCGTGAGCGTGACGCCCTCGACGGCCAGTTCGGTCGCGGTCATGCCACTCCTCGGTCGGTGCTCCGCCGGGCGTCCCGGCGCATCAGCCACAGGAAGAACGGTCCGCCGCACAGGGCCGTCAGCACGCCGACGGGGACCTCCATCGGGGCGGCGACGGTCCGCGCCGCGATGTCCGCCCAGACCAGGAACACCGCCCCGGCCAGGGCGGCGGCCGGCAGCACCCGGCGGTGGTCGCCGCCGACGAAGAGGCGCACGATGTGCGGCAGCATCAGCCCGACGAAGCCGATCGGCCCGGCGGCCGCCACCAGCACGCCGGTGACGAGGGAAAGGAGGACGAACATCCGGGCCCGGAACCGGGCCACGTCCAGCCCCATCGTCGTGGCGGCCTCCTCGCCCGCCAGCAGCAGGTTCAGCGACCTGGCCTGGACCAGCAGGACGACGACGCCCAGCGACAGCGCCGCGCCCGGCAGCCACAGCGTGCCCCACTGCACGCCGCCGAGCCCCCCGAGGGTCCAGGCGAGGACCGCTCGCGCCTCGTTGCCCCGGTCGCCGGTCAGCAGCAGCAGATCCATCACCGCGGTCAGCACGGCGGCGACCGCCACGCCCGACAGCACCAGGCGCACCGAGGTGATGCGACCGCCCGCGCGGGCCGTCGAGTACACCAGCAGGAGTGTCAGCAGGGCCCCCGCGAACGCGGCGACCGACAGCGACACCGGACCGAACAGGCTCACCCCGAAGACGATCACTGTGACGGCGCCCAGCGACGCGCCCGAGGAGACCCCCAGCAGGTACGGCTCCGCCAGCGGATTGCGAACCAGGGCCTGCATGGCGGTGCCCACCACCGCGAGCCCCGCGCCCGTCACCGCCCCGAGCAGGACGCGCGGCGCCCGTACGTCGAGCACGATCGTCTCCCGGGCCCGGGACCAGCCGGGCTCCGACGGGCCGGCGCCCAGCGCGTGGGCCACGATGCCCCACACCTGGCCGGGCGGCACGTGGACCGAGCCGATCGCCAGGCCCGCCGTGAGGGACACCAGGAGCAGGGCGCCTAGGACGGCCAGGGTGGCGGCGAAGGGCCGGCGGCGGGGCGGCTTCTCACGGCGGCTGTCCCGGGTGCCGACGGGAGTGCCGGCCACGGCCGGGGCCGTCACCGGAACGTCTCGGGGTGCAGCCCGCGGGCCAGTTCCTCGACCGCGTACGGCGGCCGGATCCCGACAAGGGTCGCCGTCAGCGGGAGGACGACGAAGCGCTTGTTCTTCACGGCGGGCACGTCGGCGAGGGCGGGCCGGGAGAGCAGGAACTTCTTCTTCTGCTCGACGCTTCCGGCTCCCGCGTAGTCGTAGATGGCGATGACCTCGGGCTTGCGGGCGACGACTTGCTCCCAGGAGGCGTCGGCGAAGACGTCGTCGAGGTCCGCGAACACGTTCCGCCCGCCGGCGAGCCTGATGATCTCGGTGCCGAGGCTCTTGCCACCGGCGGTGAACGCGGCCTTGTCGCCGCTGTCGTACACGAACACAGGGACGGCAGGGGCTTTCCGCACCCTCCCGGTGGTTCGGTCCACCCGCCCCTTGAGGTCGGTGACCAGCTTGTCGGCCCGCTCGGACACGCCGAAGATCGAGCCGATGGTGCGGATCTCGTCGTAGGTGTCCTGCATGGACACCTGCTTCTTCCCGCAGTATTCGCGGTTGAGGTAGGTGTGGATCCCGGCCTTGGTGAACGCCGTGCGGGAACGGCCCTCGTTGTCGGCGAACGCGCTGCCGTAGCCGCCGTAGACGAAGTCCGGCTCGGCCTGCAGGACCTTCTCGAAGGACGGCTCCTTCTTCGCCAGCTGGGGGACGGCCTCGAAGTCCTTTCTGAGTTCGGGAAGGACGGAGGAGTCGGGGAAGGCGGTGCCGACCATCCGGTCCTTGAGCCCGAGCGCCAGCATGAGCTCGGCCGGGTGCTGGTGGATGGTCACCACCCGGGAGGGCGGCTTCTTGTACGTCGTGCGGATGCCGCAGTTGTCGATGGTGACCGGGAAGCCGCGCGCGGGCGAGGCGGTGGGTTTCGCGTCGTCGCCGCTGCCCTGCCGCGCGCCGCAGCCGGCCAGCAGGGAGGTGAACAGGGCGGTGGTCAGCGCCGCGGCGCGCAGGGCACGGCGGCGGCGGGCGAACGGGGAGTGGGGCGTGTCGTACACGTAGAGCCTCCTGGGGAGTCCGCGCTCCTCGGAACGGGCCCGCGACAGACCAGTGTCCTGACTCCCGGATCGACGTTCCCCCCGGCCTTCCCGCGCCGCGCGCAGTGGCATGGAAAAGGGTTGCACTCCCCCGGTCACAGTGGCGGGACCGTGCCGGAATCGCACCGGCTTCCTGACTCCCGTCGCGGTGATGACCCGCTGATAGTACGAATGCTCAGGCGTGCGGCATAGGGCGTGCGGAAGTCGACCGCACGCCCCCATCCGCCTCACTCCTCACGGACCGCCCGGAGGATCAGCCGTTCGGCGTCCTGGTCGTACGGGCGCCCGTCGAAACCCCCGGAGAACTCCACGCCCGCGAAACCGGCCTCTTCGGCCATCTGCCGCAACTCCACCGCGCTGTACATGAACCACACCAGGCTCGCGCGCGTCACACGGTCACCGCGGACCAGCACCCAGTCGCTGCGCAGCCGCGCCCAGTCGTCCAGCACCGTGTCCGTCTGCACCAGCAGGTCGTCACCGCGCTGGACGACCTTGGGCGGCACGACCTTGCGTGCCAGCAGTTCCTTCCCGGCGAGGTCCAGGACGAGCGTCCCGCCGGGTGCCAGACAGGAGTGCATGGTCCGCAGCACGCGGGCGTTGTCGGCGGGGTCCTCGAAGTACCCGAAGGACGTGAACATGTTGAGGACGACATCGAAGGCGCCGGGCTGTCCGTACTCCCGCATGTCGGCCTGCACGTACCGGGCCGTCACACCGGCGTCGGCGGACCGTTTCCGGGCGCGCTCCAGCATGGCCGGGCTGCGGTCCACGCCCGTCACGTCGAAGCCCCGGCGGGCGAGCGGCACGGTGAACACCCCGGGCCCGCAGCCCAGGTCCAGGACGCGCGCCCCCGGCCGGAAGGACAGCAGGGGCGAGGTGTCGAGCAGTTCCACCGCCTGGGAGTAGCGCTGCTCGGAGAAGAGGAAGTCGTGGAACTCGGTCCAGAAGTCGTCATCCTGGAATCCGCCCGTGCGCGTCATCTGGGGTCGTTGTTCCTTCCGTGTCGTCGGGGTGGGCAGGAGGTGCGCAGGCCCTGTCGCGCAGGGCGAGGAGGAGCGGCGGCAGCAGGACGCACTGGGCGGCGGCCAGCATCCAGAACCAGCCGGTGTCCCCGGCCCGTTCGCCGAATCCGTACAGCTGCCCGCCCAAGACGCCGCTGGCGCAGGCGCCCAGTCCCGCGGCGAGCCGCTGCTGTCCGAACACCACGGCGTCGGAGCGGCGGCTGCGGCGCAGGGCCTCCAGGTCGTTCTTGAGGAAGAGCACGATGTCGCCCAGCGTGATCAGGACCCCGCCCGCCAGCAGGGCCGTCCTCGTGCCGGCCGCCAGGACCGCCGTTCCGGCGGCCAGCCCCGCGAACCCGGCCGCGAGGGCGACCGGGTAGCTCATCCGCCGGATCGCGTCCGAAGCGAGCGGCTGGACGACGATGACCAGGACGAAGCAGGTGAGGAGCACCAGGCTGTAGAACTCGCTGGAGGCCCGCTCCACGGCGTAGACCGCCAGGTAGTGCTGGAAGTAGAAGTAGAGGTAGAAGGCCAGCCCGTTGGCGGCGAAGGGCAGGACGGCCACCCCGCTCAGCAGCCCCTGGCCGGGCGGACGCACGTCGCCGGATCGTTTCCCCGCCGCCCCCGTGGCGGGCAGCCGCGCATGGCCCACGGCGACCGCGGCGAACAGCACCGTCACGCAGAGGAACAGCGGGCCCGGAGACGACAGCACGAACGGTCCGGCGATGAGCGGGCCCACGGCCATGCCCGCGTTGAGTGCCGCGTTGCCCGCGGACAGGAACGCCGGCCGGCGCGCCTCCGCCACGCCGTGCACCAGATACGCCTTGTTGGCCGGCAGGTACAGCGCGGCGCCGCAGCAGGTCAGGATCAGCGCCCCCACCGCCACGGGCGGCCACCGCAGCGCCGCCAGGAACGCCGCGAAACCCGCCGTGCGCACCACCAGCGCCCACATCATCGTGCGCCGCAGCCCCACGCGGTCGGCGAGCGCCCCGCCGACGACACCGCCCGAGAACTGCACGAGCGACGCCGCGGCCAGCACCACCCCGACCGACCCGAGCCCCATCCCCAGCCGCTCGTGCAGGAAGACCGACATGAACGGCAGGACCATGAAACTGCCGAGCGGGATCAGGAAGGAGCTGAGCAGCAGGAAGCGCAGGGGCCCGGTCAGGGAGGAGAACGCGGACCGCAGCCCCGCGCCGCCGGCGGCGTCAGTCATCGGAGGTCCGGCGGCCCGCGGCTCCCGGCTGCGGAAAGGGTTCGGTCAGCACCGTGACGGCGTTGGCGGCGGCGACGGCACAGTGGGTGGCGAGCTCGGCCGTGTCGCCCTCGGCGTAGACGATCCCCGCGTACCCCCGGCTGTCGGCCAGGTGCTCGACGGGGTCGCCGATCCGCTTGACCGGGTACCAGGTGGGGGATCCGGGCATGTCGGGCAGCCGGTCGAGTCCGCTGACACCGCTGAAGATCCCCGGGCGCCGGGGGTAGCCGAGGACGAACGCCGAGGCCGGGCCGCCGGGCGGCGCCGCGTCCATGAGCCCGGGCCGCAGGCCCACCGCCGCCTCCACCATCGCCTCGTACACGTTGACGCCCAGCGCCCGGCACATGCCCTCGCCGACGAGCGCGCCCCCGATCCGCGGATTGATCTCCACCACTTCCGGGCCGGACGTGGTCAGGGCGAACTCCACGTGGGCGAACCGGTCGGTGTAGCCGATGGCGGCGAGCACACCGTCGAGCCACCGCTCCAGAGCGGCCCTGCGCTGCTCGGGGAAGGCGACGGGGAACGCGGTGACTTCCTCCCGGAAGTGCGGCTCGGGTGACATCAGGCGGCTGGAGACGCCCAGCAGGCGTGTCCTTCCCGCCCAGGTGAGGGTCTCCGCGCTGTAGACGGGGCCGGAGAAGTACGGCTCGGCGAACAGCCGGCCCTTCAGCTGCCGCCCGGCGGCCTCGGCCAGGGCCGCGTCCAGCTCCCGCTCGTCGCGGACCAGCCAGACGTTCTGGCTGCCCGTGCCCGCGCTGTCCTTGAGGATCGCCGGCAGGCCCACCCCCTTGACCAGCAGGGCAGCCGTCTCGGCGCCGCCGGGGTCCGCCTCGGCCGCGCGGGCCCGTGTCAGCCCGGCCTCGAACAGCCGGTCCCGGACAGCGGCCTTGTCCCTCGTCAGCCGCAGCACCGCCGGGTCGAGGCCGGGCAGGCCGAAGCGGGCGGCCAGTTCCGCGCCCACCAGCATCCACGTGTCGGTGGAGCTGATCAGACCCCGCAGGTCCGGGGTCCGGCCGAGCAGCTCCGCCACCCCGTCCGTGTCGAAGGTGTCGGTCTCCACCACGTCGACGGCGCCGGCGGGAAGGCGCTCCAACTCGTAGGCGTAGAAGGAGGGGTCACTGGTGAGCAGGCGCAGGCGTTCGCCCAGCCGGTCGGCGGCGCGCGCCAGGTGTCCGAGTCCGAAGGTGAGGGATTCCAGGCAGACCACGCTCATGCGGCCGGCTCCTTCCGGTGCGACGGCCAGGGGCTTCGGTTCCACTCCATCGTGGACCAGGGCATGGACATCTCCCCGGGGCTGCCGACTTCGGCCGGTTTGAGCGCGGTGAGGTCCGCGGCCTCCCTGTGCCGGGCGTACACGCGCTCCACGTAGCGGTGGCCGGTGTCGGCGCCGATCACCAGATGGAGCCGGTCGGGCCGGCGGCCGGCTTCGTACGTGGCGGTGAGGTAGGCGGCGCCGGTGGACAGCCCGGCGAAGACGGCGTGCTCGCGCAGCAGGGCGACCGTGCCGGACATGGCGTGGGTGAAGTCCATCCAGTGGACGGCGTCGTAGAGGTGGTGGCGGACGTTGTCGAAGACGATCGAGGACCCGATGCCGGCGATGATCGCCTCCGGGTCGTCGTGGTCCTGGCTGCCGAAGGTGACGCTGCCGAACGGCTGCACCCCGACCAGCCGGACGGAGGGGTCGCGGCGGCGCAGGTGTTCCGCGAGCCCGCCGGTGGAGGCCCCGGACCCGACGCCGCCGACGACGGTCAGCGAGCGGCCCGGCAGCGCCGCGGCCACCGCGTCCGCGACCTCCTGGTAGCCCAGGTAGTGGATGTCGTCGTGGTACTGGCGCATCCAGTGGAAGGCGGGCTGCTCGGCGAGGGTTTCCCGCACCCGGCGCACCCGTAACTCCTGGTCGAGTTTGAGGTTCCGCGACGGTCTGACCTGCTCGACCGTCGCGCCGAGGATCTCCAGTTGCGCGAGTGTCGTGGCGTCGACCGTGGTCGAGGCCACGATGTGGCACCGCAGGCCGTAGCGGTGGCAGGCGAGCGCCAGAGCGTAGGCGTAGATGCCGCTGGAGCTGTCGATCAGGGTCTGTCCGGGGCGGACGGTGCCGCGGTCGAGCAGCCGCCGGACGGCCGCGAGCGCCGAGTAGATCTTCATCGACTCGAACCTCAACAGGACCATGCCGTCCGCCAGCCGGACGAGATCGGGGACCTTGAGGGCATCGGCTATGTGGGGGTGGATCACGCGTAGCCTCCCTGGGCGAAGGAGCACTGGTGGCCGAGTGAGTGGAAGAAGGCGGACAGTTCGCCCTTCACGGCGGGGCCGGGGCGACGGGCGAACAGGTAGCCGATGAGGGAGCCGGTATGGGCGACGAAGAGGCCGTCCGCCGTGAACTCCTCGCGGTGGGCCAGTACGGCTTCGAAGGTGCGCTTGGGCAGCACCGCCTGGGACAGGACGGCACTGAAGGTCGCCGCCCGGGCCACGGCTGCCGGATCGCCGGAGGCGAAGCCCTTGAGGAGGTCCGTCAGGCACCGCTCGTACTCCGCCCCGTACCGCCGGTAGTGCCGCAGGAGCAGCGGGGTCACGGCGGCGGTGTCCACCGTGCCCGGCTCCGTCACGAAGGCGGTGTAAAAGCCGATGCCGGTGCCCAGGCGCCGTACGACACGGTGCCGGCCGCTCAGATGGAGCGCGAACTCGTCGAGGAAGACGCTGTCGGCCCGCTCGATCGCCGACAGGACGCGGAGGACGATGCCGGCGTCGTACGGCAGGGAGAAGAGGTGGAACAGGCAGCGCAGCGTCGCCACGATGTCGGCCGTGGAACTGGCCATCCCCACGCCGACGCTCAGGTCCGAGTGGGTGCTCCAGTGACCGGGCGGCAGCGTCAGCCCCAGGTGCCCCAGGAAGAGGCGGGCGGCCGTCGCCGCCTTCTCGCCGAGCGGTGGCGCGCCCGCCGTGCCGGCCCCTTGCGTGTAGTACACCCACGAGTGGCGGTCCACGGGGAACGACACCAGAGCGATGTCCGGATCGGCGCCCGGGCGCAGCGGGCCCTGGTAGAGCTCGCCCAGTGTGCCGTGGCAGACGCCCGAGGCGACCCGGGCCGGGCTGCCGGGGCGTGCCGCCGGCGTCGGACACGGCGGGGCGGCGGGATCCGGACCGGCCACCGGGCCGTGCGAGCGGTGCCTCTCGGTCACGGACATGCCTCCCTCGTCGCCCCCGGCCCGAGGAAGGACCGGTGAGCGAGAGGGCGGCCGCGCCTGGCACTCGCGCCGCTCCGCCTGCACCGCCGACCCAGCCCTCGAGGTCACCCGTGAACACCGCGTGCGGTCGCACGCGCGCAGTGGCAGGTCTTCGGACTCGCGGGCGCGTCGGCCGGTCCCTTCCGGCAACACCTACTGGCCGTCGCTTCCCGGACACCCCTGGACGGGGCCCAGTGCCGTTGACGGCGTTCGTTCCCACTCACCGCTGCGGGACAGCTCCGGATTCCCACCGGATTCCCTCTTGCGACGCGCCACAGGCCGTGGCGCGAACCGACTGCGCTCATCAGCGTAGAGGCGCTCACGTCGCCGCAACAGAGTGGCCTCGATCGTTGTCTTGTTGTCGCTGGTAAAGGGGCGACAGTGCCTCGAAGTGATGAATCTCGAGGAGAACGCGGGGCCGGTCCCCGGCGATCCTGCCGCCCGAAAGCCCGGAATGGCCGGGTTCGCCGGTGGACGTGACGGCACATCGGTGCGTACCCTTCGGGTCCGGTCCGCCGCTGTTTCCGCAAGCCCGGCGTGTGTTGCTCCCCCGGGCCGGTGACCGGCGCCCGTGCAGCCGGCCCCGGCGGCTGCCGCCTATGACATCCTCAGTGACGTGACGAGCGAACCTGTCGAGGACGAGGAGTCCGGCGTCGCACCCGACGTCGTCGCGCTGGCCAAGGTCGTGGCCGCGTTGCGCGCCGAGAACGAGCGCCTGCACCGCCAGACGTCCACCGCGGCCGTGCTGGAGCGTGCCAAGGGCATCCTGATGGCACAGTCGGGGTGCTCGGCCGCGGAAGCGCACGCGGAGCTGACGCGGCGGGCGCGAGCCGACGGCCGCACGCTGACCGAGGAGTGCTGGCTCGCGCTCGGTGGCATCCCGCAGGCGGCGCACCCGCCCTTCGTGCCCGCCCAGGGCGTCTTGGACCTTCCCGCCGTTCCGGAGAAGGGTTCCCCGGCGCCGCACCGACCCGCACGCCACGGCCCGGCCCCCTCCACCGGCCGAGCCGGGCAGGTGCGGGAATCCGGCACGGAGCCGTGCGCGCCCTCGCGCACCGCACTCCTCGGCGACCTCGGCAGGGCCCTCACCGGCGCCACCTGCCCGCAGGACGTCGCGGAACGGCTGCTGGAGCACCTGGCCGGGCCCCCGGTCCGGGCCGACGCCGTCCTCCTCTTCTCCCGCACCGCGCACGACGCCCTGGAGCTCGCCGGGCACGCCGGCACCGGGGCCGCGGTCGCGGCGCAGTGGCGGTCCGTGCCCCCCATCGGCGGCATCGCCGCCCTGGACGCCGTCCGCCGCGGCGAAGCCGTGTGGCTGGAGGACCCGGCGCAGGACGCGCGGCGCTACCACCTGATCGGGCAGCCGCCGCAGAGGTGGCGCACCCGCGCCTGGCTCCCGGTCACCACCGGCGACAGGGTCACCGCGGCCCTCGGCGTCCTGCGCACGGTGGACGCCCCCTTCGGCGAGGACGTGCGCGAGCTGCTGCGGTCTGTCGCCCGGCTGTGCGCCGGGAGCCTCCGCGCGGGGGGCGTGCGCCCGGGGCCGCGCCTGCTGAACGGACGACCCGGCCCGTCCAGGTGGTCAGAGAGATCCGGGGCCCCGGAGGCGTCCGGATGGTGCGCGCCGGGCGGGCCCGAAGCGGGCACGGTCGCACTCGTCCAGGCGGTCTTCGACGTCCTTCCGGGCCCCGCCGTCCTCCTCACCCCCGTGCGGTCACCGGCGGGTGACGTCGAGGACTTCCGCATCGACGCCGCCGCGCCGCAGTCCGTCGACGTCGCCGGCCGGCGCGGCCGCACACTGGTCGGGCTGCGGATCCTGGAGTGCTACCCCACCGTGGCCGGCGCCGACGTCTGGCAGGGCTACCTGCGGACGCTCACCACGGGGACGCCGTACGAGGGCGAGCCCTTCGCCTACGAGGAGGTCGTCGCCGGCCTGCGGCAGCGCTCCGTCTACTCCGTCCGTGCGGTGAAACTCGGTGACGCCCTCGTGGTCACCTGGGTGGCCCACGACGACGCCGCCCGGCAGCAGGCCCTCCTGGCCGACCTCCAGCGGCTCGGCAACCTCGGGTGGACGGACTGGAACCTCGTCACGGGCGCCATCACCTGGTCACCCCAGGTCCACGCCGTCCTCGACCGGGACCCGGAAGAGGGCCCGCTGCCGCTCGACGCCTTCCCCCGGGACGTCCTGCCCGAGGACGCCCCGGACTTCACCCGCGCGCTCCGAAGACTCCTGGACGCGGCCACCCCCCTCGATCGCCACGTCCGGATCACGACGCGGGGCGGTGTCCGGCACCTGCGGGTCGTCGCCGAGGCGGTGCCGGACGCCCACGGCACCCCCGTCGAAGTGCACGGCTTCGTCCAGGACGTCACAGCGCAGCGCGCCGCCGAACTGGCCCTGACGGAGACCCGCCAGGCCGTCCTGGCCCAGCGCAACGTCCTCCAGGCGGAACGAACGGTCGCCGCCCGCTTGCAGCACGCTCTGCTGCCGCTGCCCGGGCAGTCGCTGCACCTGGCCGATCTGCGCGTCGACGTCGCCTACCTGCCCTCCCACGATGACCTCAACGTGGGCGGCGACTGGTACAGCGCCGTCGACATGCCCGGCGGCGTGCTCTTCGCGGTCGGCGACGTGGCCGGACACGGCATCGACGCGGTGGCCACGATGGCCCAGCTGCGGTTCACGGCCAAGGGCATGGTCGTCACCGGCTCGTCGCTCACCGGCGCGCTGCACCGGCTCAACACCCTGCTCCTGCACACCCGCGACCACCATGCCACCGCCACCCTCGTGCTCGGCCGCTACGACCCCGCCGAGCGCTGCCTGACCTGGGTCCAGGCGGGCCACCCGCCACCCCTGCTCGTGCGCCACGGGAAGGCGGAGTTCCTCTCCGCGCCCGACGGCATACTGCTCGGCGCCTCGCTGCGGCCCTCCTTCGGCGAGGCCGTGTGCCGACTCGTGCCCGGAGACCACCTGCTGCTCTACACCGACGGCCTGATCGAACGCCCCGGGGAACACTTGGACGAGGGAATGGACCGCCTGGCCCGCGCCGCCGAGACGGAACTGTCCGCGGACGGCCCCGGCTCGCTCGACGCCCTGCTGTCCCGTCTCCTGCCGGACGAACAGCGCGACGACGTGTGCCTCCTGGACATCCACCTGCCCGCGTCCGCTTGACGAGCGGGCTTGGTGAGGCCCGGTCGCCCGAAACCCCGGTGAGGGATCCGCAGGAGGGATCCAGCGCAGCACACTGTCGTCGGCCTCGAACGGGCCCGTGGCCGGGGGCGATCAGGTCAGCGGCGGCCAGTACCCGCAGCCGGGAGGCGCGCACTATCCGCCGGGTCGGCTACGGGAGCGCGGCCGCCCGCGCGAAGAGTTCGTGCGCCGCCGGGCGTGCCGCCCCGTGCCTGCCGGTGCTCCTTCGTCGGTACGCCGTGGCGGGAGGGCGGGCCGGGTGGTGCGGCGCGCCGAGCCGGTGGTGGAGCCGGCCGGTCACCGAATGAGCCCGATCGCCTCTATCTCGATCATCCACTCGGGGTCGGCAAGTGAGGAGACCTCCACGAAGGACTCCGCGAGGTGGGGTTCGGCCGCGAAGTGTTCCGCGCGCAGCTTGGCGAAGACGTCTTGGTGCGTGATGTCGGTGACGAATACGGTCGCCTTGACCGTGTCCGCGAGACTGGAGCCCGCGTTCGTCAGCACCGTCGACAGGTTCGCGAGCGCCTGACGGGCTTGCGCCTCGAAGTCCCCGGCCCCGACCGTGGCTCCCCGGGCGTCGATCGGGGCCTGTCCCGAGGTGAAGACCAGGTTTCCGACCCGGATGCCGAGCGAGATCCCGGCCGACTCGTACCAGTCGGGCTCCGCCGAGACGCGCACCCGCTCGACCGCGGACTGTGTAACAGACATTCTGGTGACACTCCCTCAAACAGCATGTACAGAGCCGGGCAGCATCGACCGCCACCCGACGTGATCCACGCAGGACAGCCATGGGACGTCGAGATCCATTCCCGGGGCACGGTGGGTTCGCCTCGTGAGCGGATCGGACGGCGCGAGACGCCGACGGCCTACCGGCCCTGGAGGTGACACCGGAGGTGTAGGGCCGGGCATCTGTCGTCGGCCACGGCTCTGCTCCCCCTCGGTGCTACGGGTTCTTCACCTCGCCCGCGGTGACGCGCCCGGCGCCCGCCCGCGCGGCGCCCGGGCTCCGCGGCTACCGCCCGGGGCCCTCGTCCCGGTGGTCCTCCCGCCCCGTGCGGTCGCGATGGGCGAAGGCACGCTGGGCCCGGCTGAGGACACGGTGCACGGCCCAGGCGCGCAGCGCGGCGCGGGCGGCGTTGGCCCCGGGAGCACCGTGCACGCCCCCGCCCGGGTGAGCGGAGGCCGAAGCCAGGTAGAGGGCCTTGACGGGCGTCTCCGGCCGGGCGGTGCCGGGGACCGGACGGAACGTCAGCTGCTGGTGCAGGGCGGCGGTCCCGCCGTTGATCGCGCCCCCGTGGAGATTGGCGTTCATGCGCTGCAGCGTCGGTGGGGCCAGGATGCGCCGGGCCCTGACGCGGTCGCGGAAGCCCGGTGCGCGGCGCTCGACTTCGGCCTCCATGCGGTCCGCCATCCGCTCCTGGTCCCCCTGCTCCCAGGCACCCGTGATCCCTTCCTGCCCCGCGTCGCCGGTGATGCGCTGGGGCACATGGGTGTAGGCCCAGGCGGACTCGGTGCCCGCCGGAGACCGGGAGGGGTCGGCGGTGGTCATCTGGCCGAACAGGACGAAAGGGCGGTCCGGCACGTGCCCCACGGCGATCTGCGCGGCGAATCGCGTCAGGCCGTCGACGCCGTCGGCGAGATGGACGGTACCGGCCCCCGCCGCCTCCCGGGCCGTCCACGGCACCGGCCCGTCCAGGGCCCAGTCGACCTTGAAGGTGGCGAAGTCCCACTGGAATCGGCGCAGGTCCCCCAGGAGCCGGGCGGGCAGGTGGTGGGCGTCGACGAGCCGGCCGTAGAGGTCCGGCGCGCTGACGTCGGCCAGGACCGCCCGGCCCGCCGGGACAGGCTCACCGGCCGCGGTGCGCACTCCCACCGCCCGCCCGGCCCGCACCACGACCTCCTCGACGCGTTCACCGCACCGCACGGCGCCTCCCCTGCCTTCCAGCCGGCGGACGAGGGCGGAGGTGAGGGCAGCCGCGCCGCCGGCGGGTACGGGGAAGCCGTAGGTCTGCCCGAGCATCGACATCAGCCACCCGAACCCGCCGCTGCCGGCCGCCTCCGGGGCGAGGTCGGCGTGCAGGGCGCTCCCCGCGAGGAGGAGCCTGCCGCCCTCGCCCCCGAACTCCTCCTCGCCCAGCCGCCGTACGGGCAGCAGCATCGTTCTCGCCAGGCGCAGCCCGCCCGCGGCGCGCAGCCCCGCGGCGAGCCGTGCCCCCGGGCGCAGCGGTGGGAAGGGGGTGAAGAGGGCGTCGAGGATGTCACCTCGCAGCCGGTCCCAGACGTCGCACAGTCCCCTCCAGGCCGCGCCGTCGCCCGGGGCGAAGGCGTCCAGTCCGGCCGCGGTGTCCTCGGGGCGGCGTTCGAGGACCGCGCACCGGCCGTCGGGCAGGGGGTGGGCGAGGACGCGCGGGGCGTGGCTCCACCTCAGCCCCGTCTCGTGGAGGGAGAGGGCGGCGAGGACCGGGGAGGCGGCGGCGAGCGGGTAGAACGCGCTGAAGAGGTCGCTGGCGTAGTCGGGGTGGACCCCGTGGTCGGTGCGGACCGCGCCGCCCGGGTGGTCCTGTGCTTCCAGGACTTCCACGCTCCATCCGGCGTCGGCCAGCAGATTGGCGGCCACGAGCCCGTTGGGGCCCGCCCCGATCACTACCGCGTCCGGCATGCTCTTCTCCTGTTCCCGTGGCTGCGTCCTCGTCGTCTGCCGCGCGAGGACAGCGGGGGCACCGGGCCGGGCTGTCGCTCAGACCGGTTCGCCCGGCTTTCGCGGGGAGTGCTCCACGACGTCGGCCAGGCGGCCGAGCATGCTGCGGTGGCGCAGTTGCAGTACGGCGTCCAGTGCGGCGTTGTGGAGCCGCGCGCCCGGCCCGCGCAGGGGGTGCTCGTCCATGATGAGGAGGCTGTAACGGCCCCAAGGGCGGATCTCGATGGCGATCCGGGCGGTTCCGAGCGGCCCGCTGTCCACTTCCAGTTCGAGCTCGCGGGGTGGCTCGCAGCGGCGTACATAGGTGTGGCCGCACACCTGCCAGGGGCCGAGCTTGATGGTGTATTCGATGGAGGAGTCGACTTCGGGCCAGGTGCCCTCGTCGGGGACCGCCCGGTGGGTGCCCACCACCCATTCGCCGTAGCGGGAGCCGTCGGCGAGGACCGCCCAGACCGCCTCCGGGCTCCGTTCGATCAGCTGGTGCCGTACCGCCATGGGACCTCCGGGCGTCGGGGACAGCCGGGCTTCGTCGCCTGGACCTCCCCAGCGTAGGCCGGTCCGCACGCCCCGGCCTGCGGAGGCCGCGCGGCGCGCGGGCCCCGGGGTGACGCGGCGGGGTGGCGCGCCGCGACGGACGGCAGACGGGTGGCGCCGGGGGCCCCGGGGGGCGGACCGGGTATGTCTTGACGCGCGTTCCGCGTGGCCGGCGGCTTCCTGCTCGCGGGGCCGCGGGGCCCGCTCGGCTTCGTCAAAGACCAGGAGGACCAGGAGGGCTCGCACCATGGACGCACGTCTTCCGCTGCGGGGCCGTACCGCGGTGGTCACCGGTGCGGCCCGGGGCATCGGCGAGGGCATCGCGCGCGCCCTCGTGGCCCGGGGCGCCCGGGTGGCCCTGCTCGGCCTGGAAGGAGAGCGGCTCGCCCGGGTCGGGCACTCGCTCCCTGGTGACAGCGCCTCCTGGGCGGTCGACGTCACCGACGAGGCCGCGATGGAGCGGACGGCCGCCCTGGTGCGGGAGCGTTTCGGCCCGGTCTCCGTCGTCGTCGCCAATGCCGGGGTGGCCGAGGCCGGCCCCTTCCTCGCCTCCGATCCGGCGACCTGGCGCCGGGTGATCGACGTCAACCTGACCGGCAGTGCGGTCACCGCCCGCGTCTTCCTGCCCGCGCTCCTGACCAGCGGGGGGTACTACCTCCAGATCTGCTCGCTCGCCGGCATCGCCTCCGCCCCGCTGATGACGGCGTACTGCGCCTCAAAATCAGGGGCGGAGGGATTCGCGCACTGCCTGCGCGCCGAATTCGGCCACCGCGGCGTGGGCGTGGGCGTCGCCTACCTCAGCTGGACCGACACCGAGATGATCCGGGCCGCGGGCCACCACGACGCGACGCGGCTGCTGCGCTCCCGCCTGCCCTGGCCCGCCAGCAGGACCTACCCGCTGGAACCGGTGGCCGCCCGCGTCGTCAGGGGCATCGAGCGGCGGGCTTCCGGCATCTACGCGCCCCCCTGGCTGCTCGCCCTCCAAGCGGTGCGCGCCGGGCTGCCCGGGGTCGTCGCGTGGCGGTCGCACCGCGCCTTCCGCGACCTGCCGGCCACGGTGCGCCTCGCGCCGAGCGGTCTGCTCGGCGAAGGGGGAACCGCTGCCCTGCCACCGGAAACAGGCACCTGACGGCGGACCGGCGGGCGGGCGGGCGGGCGGCGGTGCGGTACCCCGAGCCGACCGGCTGCCGCGTCCCGGCAAGCTCACCACCCGGCCATGACACGCCCCGGAGGAACCCATGAACGCGTCACCGGCGCACGACGGCGCACAGCTTCCCCTCTTCCCCGGCGAGCCCTGGCACCTCCGCGGCGCTCTGTGCGTCTCCCTCTGGCGTATCCGGCCCCGCGACCTGCCCCGGTGGCCGCTGCCCCACCGGGCCCGCCCCCTCGTCACCGCGGGCCGGGCCACCCTCCTGACCTTCTGGGCCGACTACCGCCCTCCGGGCGTCCTCGCCTACCGGGAACTCCTGCTGCTCCTGGTCGTACGCCGGCGCGGACGCGTGCGGGGAACGGTCGTCGCCGCGTGGGTCGACAACGAGCGGTCCCGCACGGGCGGACGCGCCCTGTGGGGCATTCCCAAGCACTCCGGCGAGGTGTGCTTCGAGACCGCCCGTCTCTCCCTGCGCCCCACGGCCGCGCCGGTGACCCGCGCCTGCCTCACGGTCGAGGGGGCCGTCGCGGCACGAGGGGCCTGGCGCGAGGTGATCCCCCTGCCGGGCCGGCCGGCCCTGCGCGCGAGACTCCTCCAGCAGCGCCCCGCCGGGCCCGGGGACGTGCCCCTCCGGCTGAGCGGCCGCGTCGCCCTGGCACGTGCCCGCTTCGGCGCCGGCCCGGACACCCCGCTCGCCTTCCTCGCCCCGCACCGGCCGCGCTTGACCGTGACGGTGCGGGACCTGCGCTTCAGCGTCGGCGAACCGTCCGCGCGCGTTCGCGCTTCCCCCTCTCGCCGTTCGCGGGGTTCAGCGGTTGCATAGGGCTGTGTCCACGACACGGTCGACGCGTGCCCTGGATGCCTCGTCGTTCAGCTGCATGGTCACCGCGACGTTGGCGGCGCGGCCGTCGTCGGTCGCCCCGCCCCGGGTCTCGTAGCCCGGGAAGCTGCCGCCGTGGCCCCAGTAGAGACCGTCGCCGCACGGCAGTGGCTTGCTCACGAGCCCCAGGCCGTAGCGGGCGCCCGGGCCGAAGGTCTCGTCAGCGGGGCGGGTGGCGCCGCGCATCTCGGTGAGCTGGTCCTCGGGGAGAAGGCGGCCGGCCAGGAGTGCGCTGAAGAACCGGTTGAGATCGGAGTTGGTGGAGATCAGCTGACCTGCCGCCCAGCCCCAGGAGGGGTCGATTTCCGTGACGTCCGTCAGGGGCGCGGTCGCCGAACTCCGGTAGTAGCCCTTGGGGTGCGGGCCTCGGACGGTCGCGTCGCCGCGGTCGGGGAAGTACGTGTGGCGCAGGCCGATGCGCTGGATGATGCGCCGGTCCATCTCCTCGGCGAGGGACCGGCCGGTGACCTCCTCGACGATCAGACCGGCCAGCACGTAGTTGGTGTTGCTGTACTTCCACTTCTTTCCAGGTGCGGATTCGGCCTTGTGCTGAAGAGCGATGTCGAGGAGCTCGCGGGGGGCGTAGTACCGGACGTCGTCCCCGAGGTAGGTGCTGTAGTTGGGCAGCCCGCTGGTCTGCTGCAAGAGGTGCCGGACCGTGATCCGGCGTCCGTCGATCCCCTCCCCGCGGACGACGCCCCGCAGATAGGTGTCGACCGGGGCATCGAGGTCGATCCGCCCCTCGCCGACCAGTTGGAGGACGACCACCGCGGTGAACGTCTTGGTGTTGCTGCCGACCCGCACGTGACCGTCCCTGGGCACCTTCGAGCCGGTGGCCACGTCACCGACTCCCGCCGTGTAGGTACGAGTGCGGCCGTCGCGGTCCTGGACGCTCGCCAGCGCGGCGGGCACACCGTCGGACGCCAACAGCGCGTTCAGGCCCTGCTGGACCGTGTCCGGCCCGGCCGCAGCGAACGCCGCGGGCGGCACCAGGGCACCCATCGTCATGACGCCCACGGCCACCGCGGCCGCGGCCGGCGCGGCTCTGCGCCGGCCGCCCTGGCGCCCGGGGAAGCGGAACCGTTGCTTTGTCTGCTCACGCACGAGCCAACTCCTGGGAAATGCTCGGGAAAACCGGTGGTAAGTGCCGGTTCCCAGCATTTCCGGTCGCGTCCGCCCGGGACGATCCTGCTATCCGCCCGGCCGCGGGTAGGGCTAACCCCCGGGTGCGCCCGGCCGATGCGGAACGGGGGCGAGGACGCGGACCGGGCCGCGGTGGCCGGTGTGCGGTGCCGGCCGACGAGCGCGGGCCCTCAGCTCGTCGCCGGCGTGCGTTCGGAGAGGCGCAGGAGCAGTCGGCGGGGGCGGTGGACGGCGGCGAGCGCTTGGGGGCGGACGTCCGTGCCCGGTTCGCAGCGCATGCGCCACCGCTGGGTGATGGTGGCGAGCATCAGGGTCACTTCGGCGATGGCGTAGGAGTCACCGATGCACCGGCGGGCACCGGCTCCGAAGCCGGCGAACGCGCCGCGGGGCGGCTGGCCGGGGCGGTCCGCCGGCCAGCGGTCCGGGCGGAAGTCCGCCGCGCGGGGGAAGAGGGCCGGGTTGTGATGGAGGGCCGGGGGGCTGATGACGAATGTGGTGCCCGTGGGGAGGTAACAGCCGGCCAGGTTGACGGGGCGGGTGGTGACGCGGGTGAACAGCCAGGCGGGCGGATACAGGCGCAGGGTCTCTTTGACCAACTGGGCCGTTCTGCTCAGCCGGGGCAGGTCGCCGTGGGCGGCCGGGCGGCCGGCGAGGACGGTGTCGGCCTCCTTGCGGAGGTCCCGCGCGGCGAGCGGGTTGCGGGTCATGAGGTACAGCGCCCAGGTCAGGGTCGCGGCGACGGACTCCGAGCCGCCGAAGAGCATGGTGATGACCTGGTCGTGGAGCTCGTTGTCGCTCAGTGCGGCGTCCTCGTCCCGGGCGGCGATCAGTGTCGACAGCAGGTCCCCGCGGCCGCCCCGGGCCCCGGGGCCCTCTTCGGCTCTCCCGTCCGCGCCGGTGTCCTCGCCGGCGCGGAGGTAGCCGCTGATGAGGTGGTCGACCGAGGAGTGCAGGTCGGCGAGGGCGCACGCGTAGCGGCGGTTGGCGGGCAGCGGGAGGCGCTGCAGGGCGTCGGGGACGAAGATCCGTCGGAAGAGGCCGCTGGTGGCGGTCTGGAACGAGCGCTGGAGGCGGGTGACGTCGTCGTCCCCCACCGTGGAGGAGAACAGGGTGCGGGTGACGGTCCGCAGCGCGAGCCCGAACATGGCGGGGAAGGTGTCCACCACTTGGCCCGGGTGCCAGGACTCGGTGAGCCGGGCGGCCTCGTCGGTCATCACCTCGGCGTACCGGGCGAGGTGCGCCCGTTCGAAGGCGGGTTGGACGAGCCTGCGCTGACGGCGGTGGTCCTGGTGCGGGCAGGTGCCCAGGCCGTTGCCGACGAGGTCTCTCAGCCGGATGAAGAGGGGGCCGCCCTTGTCGTAGGTGCGGTCGTCGGACAGCACGCGGTGGAGCAGTTCGGGGTGGCAGGGCACCTGTGCCCGCACGTTTCCCAGGCGGATCTCCACGAGGTCGCCGTACCGGGGCAGTGAGCTGAGGAACGGCATGGGGGTGCGCAGCAGAGGCCAGGCGTGGCCGACAAGTGGCAGGGCTCCAGGGGCGGTTCCGGCGGCGTATGTGACGGGCATGGACCATCCCTCGGACGGAGCGGTCGGCCGGCGGTGGGGTGAGTGGTGCGCGGGGTGCTTCCGCACCAGGTGGTGGCACGCGTGCGGAGCTCGTGGAACGGGGAACCGGGGGGGGACGGGGGAACGCGTGGCTAGGTTTTCCGCCGACCGGGACGGCCAAACTCGGGGATCCCCCGATTCACCCCCACACGTTCGCCTGGGCGGTGGGCGTGACGCTCCGCCTCCGGCGGCGCCACCGCCGGTCCTTCGCCGCCGGGTCGCCTGAGCCGCGGACCGGGGCGGTGTGCTCTGCTAAAGTTGTCTTGTGACTTGCATCTTCTTCCTCTGATCGGGCCCAGGCTCCGCCCCTCACGCCGTGCTGTGAGGCAGCGGACGCCGTACTGCTGCCCCCGGCCCGCCCTGTCATGGGCCCGGCCGACTGTCGGATCGAAGGCGCACCCCCACTCCTCATCGGCCTGGGGCCGAAGTGTGCCTCCTCCCGGAGGAAGACCATGCCTGTCACCACCCTGCCCGCACGCGAACGAGCCCAGTTGACGTGCGCCGGAATCCGCGTCGAACGCGGTGGCCGTACTGTCCTGCGCCACGTCGCTCTGCGGGTCTCCCCGCGCTCCCGCTGGGGCGTCGTCGGCGAGAACGGCCGCGGCAAGTCGACCCTGCTGCACGTCCTCGCCGGCACCCTGACCCCGGACGAGGGCAGCGTGCACCGCGTGGGCACCCTCGCCCTGGCCGAGCAGGAGGTGCCGGCCGAGGACGACCGCACTGTCGGCGACGTCGTCGACGAACACCTCGCCGATGTCCGCGCCGCCCTCCGGCGCCTGGACGACGCCACGGCGGACCTCGCCGCACAGCGGTCCGGCGCCGAAGACGCCTATGCCGACGCCCTGGAAGCGGCGCAGGCGCTGGACGCCTGGGACGCCGACCGCCGGGTCGACGTCGCCCTCGACGGGCTCGGCGCGGTCAGCGACCGCTCCCGCCCCCTGGCCACGCTGTCGGTCGGCCAGCGCTACCGGATCCGGCTGGCCTGCCTGCTGGGCGCCGGGCACGATTTCCTGCTGCTGGACGAGCCGACCAATCACCTCGACCTGGCGGCACTGGAGTACCTCACCGCCAGGCTGCGCGCCCACCCGGGCGGCGTCGTCGTGGTCAGCCACGACCGGGCGCTCCTGTCGGACGTGGTCACCACGGTCCTCGACCTCGATCCGACCCGCGACGGCTGTCCGCGCGTCTACGGCGGCGGATACGCCGGCTATCGCGAGGGCCGCGAGGCCGAGCGGATCCGGTGGGCCGCCGAGTACGAGCAGCAGCAGACCGAGCACTCGCGCCTCACGCAGGCCCTGTCCGAAGCGCAGAACCGCCTGAGTACCGGCTGGCGCCCGGACAAGGGCACCGGCAAACACCAGCGCGCCACGCGCGCCGGCGCTCTGGTCCGCTCCGTCCACCGCCGTCAGGAGGACCTGGCGCGGCACGAGGTCACCGCTCCGGTCCCGCCCCGGCGCCTGTGGCTGCCCGATCTGCCGGCGCGGCCCGGCGCCGTGCTGCTGCGCGCCGAAGGAGTGACCGTCGCCGGCCGACTGCGCAGGCCGGCCGACCTGTCGCTGGTCTCCGGCGGCAGGCTGGCCGTCACGGGACCGAACGGAGCCGGCAAATCCACGCTCCTGTCCGTTCTGGCCAGGCGCCTCGCCCCCACCACGGGCCGGGTGCACCGGCCGGGCAACGTGCGGCTGTGCCTCCTCGGGCAGGAGTCGCCGCGAGCGACGACTCGGCGGGCCCGGGATCTCTACACCGACCACACCGCCCGGCTGGTCACCGCCGGCGTCCTCCAGGAGAGCGAGGTCGTCGCGCTCACCGCGCTGGGCCTGCTCACCTCACGTGAGGCGGACAAGAGTGTGGCCGAGCTGTCCACGGGCCAGCAGCGCCGCCTCGACCTCGCCTGCGCCCTCGCCGCCCGCCCGCACGTCCTGCTCCTGGACGAGCCGACCAATCACCTGTCCATCGCCCTGGTCGACGAACTCACTGACGCCCTTCACGCCACACAGGCCGCCGTCGTGGTGGCCACGCACGACCGCCGGATGCAGCGCGACATCCGCGGTTGGGCTCACCTGTCACTGAGTTGACGCCCCCCGGCGCGTCCGGCCGCCGCTGCGATCAGCGGCCGGCCGCCGGTCAGTCGAAATAGGATTCGAGCGTGCCGCGACGCCGGACATCGAGGGTCGCGCAGTGGAATGCGCCACCGAACGGCGCGTAGTGCAGCAGGTCGCACGGGATCGGTTCAAAGCCCCATCTCTCGAGCGCGCGCAGCATACCGGTGTGGTGCCGTTCAGCGATCACGCGCCTGTCATCGATCATGAGGACGTTCATGCTGAGCCATTTGCCGCACATCGAGGTGAGCTTGAGCAAGCGCTCTTCGATCGGGTCGGGCTCGGGGGCGATCAGGACGTCCCAGGAGCGCAGAATGTCGGGCAGGCGGTCGACGTCGATGTATTCGGGGTTGACCAGCACCTTGCCCGGCGCGAGGAGGACGAACGTCGTGTCGATGTGCATGGGCGTGCGGCAGCGGCTCTCGATCTCGTGGATGCGATAGCCGGGTCCGAGGTGGCGGCGCAACCATTCGATGCCCATGCGGTTGGTGACATTGCTGCGCGTCACGAACAGGTCGCGTCCCGCGCGCATGAAATCCGCCGCGTCGAAGACCGGCTCGAATTCGGTGAGGATGTAGCGCATGGGATCGCCGGCCCCGGGGACGCGGAAATCCGCCTCGAACAACGCGTCGGTGAGCTGCGGCCTCGGCGCCGCCGTCCAGCGGGCGCCGCGCCGGAAATAGTCCTTGAGGACCCCGCGATAGGAGTGGGTCTCGAAATACCGGCACGGCCATGCCATCGGGGTCTCGATGATTTCGTCGCCGATCACGAGCATGCTGTCACGCGGGCACGTGTTGCAGAACCCGCGCGAGGACCAGTCGGGCGTGCCGAAGCGTCGCCCGTGGTCGACCGCGTCCGGGCGCGTGACCGTGATGCCGAGGGACTGCAGAAGAGTGACGAACCGATCGAGCTCCTCCTGCGCCGGCTCGACCAGCCTGCGCGGGTATTTGAAGCCGGCGGCGGGCGCCTGCAACGACGCCGCCCATGAGGGGATGTTGCAGGAGACGACGGGATGGCTGGAGGGGATCGTCGCGCCGTCGAGGCGGCCGACGATGACTTCCTCCAGCGGGTCCCACTCGTTGTGGGAATTGACCGGCGGAATGTCGGGCCCCTGCGCCTTCGCCATGCTGAACCCGCTCTCGATCACAGAGACCAGTGACTCACCGTACCTAAAACCGTACCGAAGGACACCCCGTGGTCACCGCCGGTGTTTCCCCCGGCGGCGGGCCCGCCGGCTGTTGGATGACGCCCGGCTCAGTCGAACATCACGCTGTGGGGTACGTTGCCTGTGAAGCTCGCCGACGTGTTGGGCTGCATGAGCAGGCGGGCGCCCTCACAGCCGTGCTCCGTGAAGAGGCTGGCCCGGCTGGTTGTCCTGTTGAACGCGCTCCTGGCCCCGCTGACGAGGAGGAAGCACTCACCACTGGCCGGGTTGTGCAAGGTGAATTCGTCCCCGTTGACGTTGGTGTAGAGGAAGTCGCCCGTGGCCGCCTGGGCGCTGCCGGATACACCTGTGAACAGTGCGAGGGCTGTGCCGATCGTGACGGCCATCCGTGCCGCGTTCTTCCGTGTGCGCATGAAATCCCCCAGGTTCGCTCGCCCGCAGGCACCAGGCTCGAAGCGCGGTCGACACGACGCGCGTCCTCACCAGAGTCGGACTTTCCGTAGATCGTTTGAAGACACCGCCCCCGCCACCACCCGAACGGGCTACCAGCAGATGGCTGGTCACCTGCCAGGTCCGCGATGCCCGCCAGGCGTTCCGGGCTCCGCCCACCACGGCGCGGCTCACCCCGGCGCCTGCGCCGCTGCCATGAGTTCCCCACCAGCAGCCGCCCCTTTCGACGGGTGCCACCAGTACGGTGCGGGAGGGGGCGCGCTCTCGTTCGCCCCGTGGTGGCCGAAGGGGCGGGGATGGCGGAAATCCGGAGCGAGTTGATCCGCGCGTTGCCGGGTGTGCTCACGGCGCACGCGGCGCGAATCGGGGGGAAGACCGCCTTCCAGGACGCGCGACGGGGCGTCACCTACCGGGAGTTGGAGGAACGGTCCGGCCGGCTGGCGGGCCACCTGGCGCGCCTGGGAGTGCGGAGGGGCGACCGGGTGGCCCTCCATCTCGGCACCCGGGTGGAGATGGTGGAGAGTTTCCTCGCGGTGGTGCGGGCCGGAGCGGTGGGCGTTCCACTGGATCCCGGGGCCCCGGACGAGGAGTTGGCGTACTTCCTCGACGACAGCGGGGCGGTCGCCGTGATCACCGAGGAGACGCTGCTGCCCCGGGTCGCGCAGCTGGCCGCCGCACGGCCGCGGTTGCGGTCACGGGTCGTCGTGGCGGGCTCGGGCACCGTGCCGGACGCGGCAGCCGCGGGTGCGCACGTCTTCGAGCAGCTCGCCGGGTCGGAGCCCGGCCCGGCACCCCGCGACGACCTCGGCCTGGACGAGCCTGCCTGGATCCTCTACACCTCGGGCACCACGGGGCGCAGCAAGGGCGTGGTGTCGAGCCAGCGGTCAGCGCTGTGGTCCGCGGCGGCGGCCTACGTCCCGCTGTGGGGGCTGGAGGAGCGGGACCGGCTGCTGTGGCCGCTGCCCATGTTCCACGCCTACGCGCACTCGCTGTGCCTGCTGGGGGTGGTGGCCGTGGGGGCGAGCGCGTATCTCCTCGACCGGGGCGCGAGTGCGGCGCGGGCGCTCGGCGAGCAGCGCTGCACCGTGGTGGCCGGGGTGCCCGCCACCTACCGGCTGCTCACGGACGCGGTCCGCCGGGCCCCCCGGCCACCGGACGGCTTACGCCTGTGCGTCACCGGGGGCTCGCCGTGCCCGCCGGCGCTGCGGGCGGACGTCGAGGCGCTGCTGGGTGCGCCGTTGCTGGACGGCTACGGCAGTACCGAGACGTGCGGGAAAATTGCCGTCGACCGGCTCGAAGGCCCTGAGGGCGAGGGCTCCCGCGGTCTTCCGGTACTCGGCGTCGAGGTGCGGCTCACCGATCCTCTCGGTGACACCGAGGTCCCCGACGGCGACGAAGGCGAGATCCGGGTGCGCGGGCCGAACCTGATGCTCGGCTACCACGGCCGCCCTGACGACACCGCCCGGGCGGTCAGGGACGGCTGGTACCGCACGGGAGATCTCGGCCGCCGTATGCCGCACGGCGCTCTGCGCGTCACCGGCCGCGTCAAAGAGCTGATCATCAGTGGCGGCGAGAACGTCAACCCGGTCGAGGTCGAGCACGTGCTGCTCGCCTGTCCCGGCGTCGTCGACGCGGCCGTCGTCGGCAGGCCGCACGACGTGCTGGGCGAGGTGCCCGTCGCGTTCGTGGTCGCCGACCCGGAGCACGGCGTCGACACCGACCAGGTGCGCGCCCGGTGCCGGGAGCGGCTCTCGGGCTTCAAGGTGCCCGACGAGGTGTACGAGACCGACGCGGTACCCCGTACTGCGTTCGGCAAGGTGGACCGCCCGGCGCTGGCCCGGCTGCTCGGCGGGCGAGCGGGCCGGGCGCCCGAGGGCGCGGCGTCCGCTCTGCGCGGGAGGCTGACGGCACTGTCCTCGTCCGGGCGGTACGACGCGGTACTGCGCCTCGTCCTCGCCGGGGCGGCGCACGCGAGCGGCGTGCCGGTGCGGGATCTGGAACCGGGCCGCCCCTTCACCGCCTCCGGGATCACGTCCCTGGGGGGCGTGCTGCTGCGTGACCGGCTCGGCGCGGCCACCGGCCTGGAGTTGCCCGCCACCTTGGTGTTCGACCACCCGACGCCCGCCGCCGTGGCGGAGTTCCTGCTGGCCGCGCTGCTCGGCGAACCGGCCCCCGCCGACCGTTCGAGCGGCGGCGGAGTGCCCTCGGCGGAGCCGGTGGCCATCGTCGCGATGGCGTGCCGGTACCCGGGAGGCGTGGCCTCGCCCGAGGACCTGTGGCGGTTGGTCGTCGGGGGCGTCGACGCGACCTCGGACGCCCCCGACGACCGCGGCTGGGACCTGCCCGCCCGCCACGACCCCGACCCGGACCGGCTCGGCACCTCCGTCACCCGCCGCGGGGGCTTCGTGCGGCACGCGGCCGACTTCGACGCCGCCTTCTTCGGGATGTCCCCGCGGGAGGCGCTGGCCACCGATCCGCAGCAGCGGCTCCTGCTGGAGACCACCTGGGAGCTCTGGGAGCGCGCGGGCATCGACCCGGGGTCCCTGCGCGGCAGCGACACCGGTGTCTTCGTCGGCGTGATGCACGACGACTACGCGGGCCGGATCCTGAACACCGGGCCGCACGAGCTGGAGGCGCACCTCGCGCTGGGCTCGGCGGGCAGCGTGGCCTCGGGGCGGCTCGCCTACGCCTGGGACCTGCGCGGGCCCGCCGTGACGGTCGACACCGCCTGCTCGTCGTCGCTGGTGGCGATGGACGCGGCGGCGCGGGCGCTGCGGTCCGGCGCGTGCACGCTGGCCGTGGCCGGAGGTGTGACGGTGATGGCCACCGCGGCTCCGTTCGTCGCGTTCAGCAGGCTGCGCGGTCTGGCACCGGACGGCCGGTGCAAGCCGTTCTCGGCCGCGGCCGACGGCACCGGCTGGGGCGAGGGGGCCGGTGTGGTCCTGCTGGAGCGGCTGTCCGACGCCCGGCGCAACGGTCATCCGGTGCTGGCCGTGCTCCGTGGTTCGGCCGTCGGCTCCGACGGCGCGTCCAACGGCCTGACCGCCCCGAACGGACCGGCTCAGCAGGAGGTGATCCGCCGGGCCCTGTCCGCCGCCGGGCTGTCCCCGGCCGACATCGACACGGTCGAGACGCACGGCACCGGCACCGCGCTCGGCGACCCCGTGGAGGCGCAGGCGCTCCAGGCCGCGTACGGGCGCGAGCGGCCCGGCGGCCGGCCGCTGTGGCTGGGGGCGCTCAAGTCCAACATCGGGCACACCCAGGCCGCGGCCGGTGTCGGCGGTGTCATCAAGACCGTCATGGCGATGCGTCACGGACGGCTGCCGCGCATCCTGCACTGTGCCGAGCCGTCTTCGCGCGTGGACTGGTCGCCGGGCACCGTCCGGCTTCTGACGCGGGAGGAGGAGTGGCTCCCGGTGCCCGGCAGCCCGCGCCGGGCCGGGGTGTCCGCGTTCGGCATCGGCGGCACCAACGCCCACGTCATTCTGGAGGAGGCCGTCGAAGACTCCGCTGGAGCGGCCCTGCCCGAACCGGCGAGTGCCACCGGGCCCTGGGCTGTGGTGCCGCCGCTGCTGCTGTCGGGTGCCGACCGGCCGGCCCTGCGCGCGCAGGCCGGGCGGGTCGCGTCCCTGCTGCGGAAGCAGCCCCGGCTGTCGTCGCTGGACGTCGCGTTCTCCCTGGCCACGACCCGGGCGGCGCTCGCGCGTCGGGCGTCCGTGACGGGAGCGGGCCGGGAGGCGCTCCTGAGTTCCCTGGACGCCTTGGCGGCACCCGGCTCCGGGTCGGGAACCACCGAGGTGAAGCCGGGCGCGCCCGCCGGGCGGCTGGCGCTGCTGTTCTCCGGCCAGGGTGCGCAGCGGCCCGGCATGGGACGGGAACTGCACCGTGCCTTCCCTGCCTTCGCGAGCGTCTTCGATGCCCTGTGCGAGCGGTTCGACGGCACCGGCGGCCTGGAGAGGCCGCTGCGCTCGGTGCTGTGGGCGGAGTCGGGTACGGACGGCGCCGCTCTGCTGGACCGGACGGACTTCGCGCAGGCCGGGCTGTTCGTCTTCGAAGTGGCGCTGTTCCGTTTGCTGGAGTCCTGGGGCGTGCGCGCGGACGCCGTGGCCGGGCACTCCGCCGGGGAGCTCGCGGCGGCCCACGTGGCGGGCGTGCTGTCGGAGCCCGACGCGGTGGCGCTGGTCGCGGCCCGGGGGCGGCTGATGCGGCACCTGCCCGCGAACGGGGCCATGGTGGCCTTGGAGGCTTCCCAGAGTGAGGTGGAGGAGGAACTGTCAGGGCTGCCGGGCCGTGCGACGCGTGCGGCGATCGCGGCGGTGAACGGTCCGCGGTCGGTCGTCGTCTCCGGGGAGGAGAAAACCGTACTCGCCGTCGCGTCCCGGTTCGCCGGGCGCGGACGCCGCACGACGCGCCTGCGGACCAGCCACGCCTTCCACTCACCGCTGATGGAACCGATGCTCGCCGAGTTCGGCCGCATCGCGTCGGGGCTGTCGTACGCGAGGCCGCGCGTCCCGGTGATGTCGGGCCTGACCGGGCGCCGGGCCACCGGGGACGAGCTGCGCTCGGCGGCCTACTGGGTGCGTCACGCCCGCGAGACCGTACGGTTCGGGGACGTCGTACGCCACCTCGTGGATGACGAGGGGAGGGACGACGGGATGTCCGCCTTCGTCGAGGTGGGGCCCGGCGCTCAGCTCACGGCGGCCGCCCTGGCCGGTCCGGCCGGGGAGCGGGAGGGGCTGGTCTGCACGGCCACCTCGCAGGCCGGCGCGCCGGAGCCGGACGCGGTCCTGGCCGCGCTCGGTCGGCTGCACGTGCACGGCCTGCCGGTGGACTGGCCCCGGGTGTACGCGGGCAGTGGCGCCCGGCGGGTGGAGCTGCCGACCTACCCCTTTCAACGGCAGCGCTACTGGCTGGAGGCCGCCGCACCCGCTCCGGCCGGCGGGGAGCACCCTCTGCTGACCGTGACGACCACGGTGCCCGGCACGGAACGCCTGCTGTGCACCGGTCACCTCTCCACCGCGGCCCAGCCGTGGCTGCGCGACCACGTGATCGCCGGGCGGGTTCTCGTCCCGGCTTCCGCGTTCGCCGAGATGGTGATCCACGCGGGCGACGCGTGCGGGCTGGAGGTCGTCGAGGACTTGGCGCTGCTGGCGCCCCTTCCCCTCGCCGGCGACGGCGTTCAGGTGCAGGTGGTGCTCGGCGCGCCCGACGCCTCCGGACGCCGCACGGCCGACGTCCACTCCCGCCCCGGGGAAGCGGGCCCGCTCGGCCACTGGACGCACCACGCGACCGGGCGGCTCGCCCCGGCCGCCGGGCGGGACGGCCGTGCTGCGGGCGCCGGTCCGTGGCCGCCCTCGGGTGCCGTGCCCGTGGACCTCACCGGTGCCTACGACCGCCTGGCCGGCGCCGGTTACGCGTACGGTCCGGCGTTCCGGGGCGTCACGGCCGCCTGGCGGGGGCCGGGCGAGGAGGTGTGGGCCGAGGTCCGGCTGCCCGAGGCGACGAGCGCCGACGCCGGGCGGTACGTCGTGCACCCGGCCCTGCTGGACGCCGCGCTCCACGCGGCGCTGCTCACCGCGCCGGCCGCCGGCCCGGCCCGGATGCCCTTCGCCTGGCACGGCCTGAGCGCGTACGCCGGCGGCGCCACGGCACTGCGGGTCCGGGCCCGCACCACCGGTGCGGACACGCTCGCCGTGGACCTCGCCGACCTCTCGGGCAAGCCGGTGGCCCGGGTGGAGTCCCTGACCACCCGTCCGGTACCGGAACGCGCCGGTGCCCTCGCGGACGCGGGGGCGGCCGGGCAGCTGTACGGCCTGCGGTGGACCGGTATTCCGGCCGGCGCCGGCGGCGGGCCGGCCCTGTCCGTCGCGGAACCCGACGACCTCGGCCTGCGTTCCGTGTTCCCCGCCCGGCCGGCCGACCCCGGGACGGTGGTGGTCTCCCTGTCCGCACACCCCTCGGGCGCCGGGCCGGCCGCGGACGCCCATGCCCTGGCCGCACGGGCCCTGGTCGTGCTGCGAACCCGCCTGTCCGCCCCGGCCGCGCCCGGATCGCGCCTCGTCGTGGTGACCCGCGGCGCCGCCTCCGCCGCGCCGGACCTGCCGGCCGCGGCCGTGTGGGGCCTGGTGCGTTCCGCCCAGGCGGAGTACCCCGGGCGCCTGACGGTCGTGGACACCGACGGCCGGCCCGCATCCCTGCGCCTGCTGCCCGCGGCCCTCGCCACCGGCGAACCCCAGCTCTCCCTCGCCGGAGGAGCCGTGCGCGTTCCCCGGCTGGCCGCGTCCGACGGCCCGGGCGGGGCGTTCCCGGCCGATGGCACGGTCCTGCTGACGGGCGGCACGGGAGCGCTCGGCGGCCTGCTGGCCCGGCACCTGGTCTCCCGGCACCAGGTGCGCCACCTCGTCATCGTCAGCCGTCGCGGTCTGCGCTCACCTGACGCACGGCGGCTGCGGGCGGAGCTCGGGGAGTCCGGCGCCCGCGCGGAGGTGATCGCCTGTGATGCCGCCGACCGCACCCGGCTGGCCGCCGTCGTGGAGAAGTACGCGCCCGGGCTGAGCGCCGTCGTCCATGCCGCCGGGGTCCTGGACGACGGTGTGCTGGAGTCCCTGACGCCCGGCCGACTGGCCAGGGTGCTGCGGCCGAAGGCGGACGCCGCCTGGCATCTGCACGAACTGACGCGGCACCTGCCCCTCGCGCACTTCGTCCTGTTCTCCTCCGCCGCCGGGCTGCTGGGCACTCCCGGGCAGGCCAACTACGCCTCCGCGAACACCTTCCTGGACGCGCTCGCGCACCACCGCGCCGCCCTCGGCCTGCCGGCGCTGTCCCTGGCATGGGGCCCGTGGGCGGACGGGGAGGGCATGGCGGCCCGCACCGGCGGCTCCACCCGGCCCTTGGACGACGTGCTGCGCGCCGTCTCCCCCGCACAGGGCCTGGCGCTGTTCGACGCCGCGCTGGGCAGTGGTGAACCGGTGCTCGCTCCGCTGCTGCTGCACCGTTCCCGGCCGGCGGCGCCCGCCGGGCGGCCGGTGCCTCCCCCCTTGCACGGTCTGCTGCGCCCGGCCCGCCCGGCAGCCGGGTCGGGCGACGCTCCCGGGCCCGCGCCCGGATCGTGGCGGGACCGGCTGGGCGCGCTGCCCCCGTCCGACCGGGCATCGGCGCTGCTGGAGCTCGTCCGCGAGGAAGTCGCCACGGTGCTCGGCCACCCCGGCGCGGCCGCCGTCGATCCCGGCCGGTCCTTCACCGAGCTGGGGTTCGACTCCCTGACCGGGGTGCTGCTCCGCAACCGGCTCGGCGCGCTCACCGGCGTGACGCTGCCCGCCACCGTCGTGTTCGACCGGCCCAGCGCCCAGGAGCTGGCCGGCCATCTGCACGAGGAACTGGGCGGGGCCCTGCCCGAAGGCGCCGAACGGACCTCGGCCACCGGTGCCGCCCGCCGGGCGACGGCACGGGCGCCGCAGACCCTCGCCTCCCTCTACCGGCGGGTGTGCGAGACGGGCGACGTCGTATCGGCGATGCACCTGCTGGTGACGGCCTCGCTCGCGCTGCCCGTCTTCGAGCACGCCGACAGGGCCCGGCACGCGCTCCCACCGCTCGAACTGGCCACAGGCGCCGCCGGGCCCGCGCTCGTGTGCTTCCCCGGCTTCTCCCCCGGCCTCGGCAGGCCCTGGCACACCGCGCTGGCCTCCTCCTTCGGCGGCGAGCGGGACGTCCTGGAGGTCCGGCACCCCGGCGTGGCCCACGGGGACGCCGTCCCGTCCGGCTGGGAGACCCTCGTGGACCTGCACGCCGACACCGTGCGCCACCATCTGGGCGACCGCCCGTACGCCGTCCTCGGCTCCTCGATGGGCGGCTGCCCCGCTCACTCGGTGGCCGCGCGCCTCGCGGCGACCGGGACGCCACCGGTCGGCCTCGTTCTCCTCGACACCTACCACGTCACCCCGGAGTTGGAGGACGAGCCGTGGCTGCTCGCTCTGCCCGCCCGTGTCCCGCTGCGGATGGGCGAGCGGTTCGACACCGCCGTGGACGATGTGTCCGTGGCCGCCCTCGGCGCCTACACCCGCATGGCACGCGGCTGGCGGCCGGAGCCGACGGACGTCCCCACCCTGCTCCTCCGCGCCGCCGAACCGCCGCCGCGGCCGCCGGCTCGGGGCGGGCCGGGGACGCGGGCCGGGTACCGGCGGGCGTCCTGGCCGGTGCCGCACACGGCCGTGGACGTCCCCGGCGACCATTGGAGCATGGCCGAGGAGCACGCGCGCACGACGGCGGAGGCGATCAGGGCATGGCTGGGCACACGGGCCACCGGAGCCGGCCGGGCTTGACCCGGGCACGGCGAGGCACGGCCGCGGCGGAGCCGGGAACCCCGGCCGGTCAGAGCTCCCGTGCCGTCCCCCAGAAGGGCAGGTGCTCGAAGAAGGCCACGGCCTCCTCGCGCCAGTGCGGCCGCCAGCTCGCCGCTTCGGCGGACGCCGCCTCCGCGCAGCGGCGCATGTCCGCGCGGAGCTTGTCCTCGACACCGCGGTCGCGGGCGATGTCCCGGATCCGGGCAACGGTCGCGACCGGGCACCTCGGGTCGCCGAGGGCCTCTTCCACCACGCTCCGCTCCTTGCCCGTGGCGGCGGCCAGGGTGGCGGCGACGGCGTAACTGCGGCGGCCGGCCCTGATGTCGGAACCTGCGGGCTTGCCGACGACGGCTTCGTCGCCGAAGAGATCGAGGTAGTCGTCGCGCATCTGCCCGAGGATGCCGACCGGCGTCGCGTAGCGGCGCAGTTGTCCGTCGTGCGGGGTCAGGTCCGCGCCGGCTGCCAGCAGGCCCATGCGCAGCGGTGCGAGGATCGAGTAGCGGGTGGTCTTGTAGTCGGTGACGGTGTGCAGGAGTTCTTCGTCCGGCAGGGCGTGGAAGTCCCGCTCCAGGTCCATGACCTGGCCGATGACGGTGTCGGTGGCCGCGCGCGTCTGCACCTCCAGCAGGGCGTGCCGCAGTTCCGCGGGGATCTTCGCCTCCAGCAGGACGCGCTGGGACAGGAAGGCGGCGAGGTCCCCGGCCAGCACGGCCAGGCCCAGGGCGGTCCGGCCGTGGTCCGGGAATTCCCGGCGGTAGGCGTAGAACGTCGAAGGGCCGCCGCGGCGTGCGGGTGCGTCGTCGATGATGTCGTCGTGGACGAGCCCGTGCGTCTGGAGCAGTTCGATGCTCAGCGCGGCTTCCTCCAGCCCGGGCACGTCCTCGGTGGTCACCAGCCGGGCCGCCTCGTACATGAGGGCGACCCTGAGCCGCTTCCCTCCCCGCAGGGAGAGGTCGCGCAGGAGTTCCAGGCAGCGGGGCGTGAAGCGGCCCGGTCCCGGAGCGGCGAGGTGCTGTCCCAGCGCGTCGAAGTACGCCTCGAACCGGGCGTCGAACCGGCGCTGGTGCCCGGTGACGCGTGCGAGGGCGGTGGCGGCCGTGTTGTCCATGGTCACCATTGTCCGGCAGGGCGGCAGGGCGGCAGGTGACCGGGTCATGGGCCGGGAGCGGCGGTGGTCCGGAACCGCCACCGGCCGTACACATCGCGTACGCCGTCCGGACTCCCCCGGAAGCGGTGGGACTGGTGTGGCGGTGGGTACGTTCCGGTCAGTCCCAGACAGCTGACAGGGAGCAGGACCCATGGAGAACAGCTCGGACCGGAGACGTTCGGACATCGTCGGGCTTCAGGCCCGGCGCCGTTTTCTCACCCTCGCGGCGATGACCTCGGTGGGTGCCTTCGCCGGAGTACCGCATGCGCAGGCTGCGGCGCGGAGGGTGGAGAAGATCAGCGAATTCCCCTTCACCCTGGGCGTCGCGTCGGGTGACCCGCTGCCCACGTCCGTCGTGCTGTGGACGAGGCTGGCTCCCCGCCCGTACGAAGTGGGTGGCGGGCTTCCGCCCGCGGGGGCCGTGGAGGTGCGGTGGGACATCGCCCGGGACGAGCGGTTCCGGCACATCGAGCGCAGCGGCCTGACGACCGCCTCCGCCGGATTCGGCTACAGCGTCCACGTGGACGTCCGTGGGCTGGAGCCCGGCCGGAGCTACTGGTACCGGTTCCGCGCGGAGGCGTGGTCCAGCCCGGTCGGGCGCACCCGCACCGCGCCCGCCGCGGGCGCCTCCGTCCGGGAGCTGCGGCTGGGGCTGGCATCGTGTCAGCAGTACGACGAGGGCTACTTCACGGCTCACGCGCACCTCGCCCGCGAGGAGCTCGACGCCGTGTTCTTCGTCGGCGACTACATCTACGAGAACGCCATCGACGCGCAGGCCGGTGAGCGCAGGCTGCCTGCCGGAAACCGGCTGCCGGAGGTGTTCGACCACGAGCTGACGACCCTGGAGGACTACCGGCTGCGCTACGCCCTCGCCAGGACCGACCCCGACTTGCGGGCGGCCCACGCCGCCCACCCGTGGGTGGTCACCTGGGACGACCACGAAGTGGAGAACAACTACGCGGCGGGCGTCCCCCAGGACAGCGAGGACCCGGCGCGCTTTCTGAGGCGCAGGGCCGCCGCCTACCGCGCCTACTGGGAGAACATGCCCCTGCGCCCGGCCCAGTACCCCCGCGGGGCGGACATGCGGCTCTACCGTCGCCTCCACTTCGGCCGGCTGGCACAGTTCGACATTCTGGACACCCGTCAGTACCGCTCGGACCAGGCGTACGGCGACGGCTGGAAGTACCCCGGTCCCGAGTCGCAGGACGTCTCGCGCACCATGACCGGTCAGGCGCAGGAACGCTGGCTGCTGGACGGGTTCCGCGCCTCGAGCGCCACCTGGAACGTCATCCCGCAGCAGGTGGCCTTCAGCCGGCGCCGGCTCACGCGCACCGGCCCGTCGCGCCTGTCGATGGACGCGTGGGACGGCTATCCGGCCTCCCGCGACCGCGTTCTCCAGGGCGCCCGGGCGGCCGGCGCCGGCAATCTGATCGTGCTGTCCGGCGACTCCCACATCCACCTCGCCATGGACATCAAGAAGGACTTCGACGATCCCCGGTCCCCCACCGTGGGCGTGGAGATCCTGGGCTCGTCGATCTCCAGCGGCTCCGACGGCATGGAGCAACCGGAGGACTGGGCCGAGCTCCTCGCCGCCAACCCCCACTGGTCCTACTACGCCAAACGGCGCGGCTATGTGGTCATCACCCTCACTCCCACTCACGCACGCGCCGATTACCGCACCCTCGCCTACGTCACCCGCCCCGGCGCCCCCGTCACCACCGGGGCCCGCCTCGTCACCCGGGCCGGAAAACCCGGTTTCGAGCCCGCCTGACACAGCGGCGCCACGCAAGAACACGCACCGACAGGGGCGTTCGGCGAGCGGGGAAACGGCTCCCCGCTCGCGGCCCCGGACCGCCCCCGCCGGGATGGGGCCGGCCTCCGTCCGCAGCCGGCGCCCGCCTCGTCCTTCGGCCTTCATCCCGCCGCCGCGGTGCCCTACCGCGGCCCGCGCCCCGCGCTCCGGTCGGCTGCGAGCGCCGTGATGGCCCGCCACGTGTGGACGCGGGTGCCGGGCGTGCCCGTGACCAGCGAAGCGATCATGGCGGCTGCGAGACGGTCGGCGCTCACCGGGCGGTACGGGCGCAGAGGGCCGGCGCACAGAGGAGTGACCACGGGCGCCAGGGCGGTCATGAGGCGTTCGCCGGGGCGGTTCTCCGTGCGGTGGCCGAGGAGGAGCGAGGGGCGGAACACCTCCGTCTGCTCGTACCCGAGAGCGCTCACCTCTCGCTCGGTGTCGCCTTTGACGCGCAGGTAGAAGGAGCGGGCGCCGGGATCGGCGCCGATGGAGGAGCACAGGGCGAGGCGGCGGGCTCCGCCCTCTTGGGCACGGCGGGCGACGGCCACGGTGTAGTGCTGGTCGACCGCGCGGAACCTGTCCTGCGAACCGGCCTTCTTGATGGTGGTGCCGAGCGCGCAGTAGACGTCGTCGGCCTCGCCCACGCTGTCGCCGCTCAGCTCGGCGAAGTCCACCACACGGACGGTGAGTCCGGGGTGGGTGAGGGGCAGGGGCCGGCGGACGAGCACGGTGACGCGGGTGTAGCGGGGGTCGGCGAGCAGGCGGGTAAGCAGGTGGCCTCCGACGAGGCCGGTCGCTCCGGCCAGCAGGGCCGTACGGGTAGTCATGGGGAACACCTCTCGCGGTGGGTCCGGGGCGGGCGGCCCGATCGGTGGCCGGAGGCGGTCAGCATACGGACAGCGGCGCTCCCGGCCGTGCGCCGGCGCCGGGCGGAGCAGGAGGGCCGGAGACCGCCAGGGGCTCAACGCCGTTGACGTCACGCTGACGTGAGCACTTTTCACTTGCCTACCTAAGGTGCTTAGGTTAAAACTAGAGCCCCTAGGATCAAGTGGAGGGCACATGGTGCGAGCAGGGCTGACGGCGGAACGGGTGACGCTCACCGGCGCGGAGCTGGCGGACGAGGCCGGGTTTGACCACGTGTCCATGTCGCAGGTCGCGCGGCGGCTCGGCGTGAAGGACGCGAGCCTCTACACGCACGTCCGCGGTCTGGCGGATCTGCGCGGCCGGATCGCGCTGCTGGCGGCGGACGAGAAGACCCTCCGTATCGCGGAGGAGACCGCCGGGCGGGCGGGCAAGGACGCGCTGGTCGCGTACGCGAACGCCTGGCGGGAGTACGCCCACCGGCATCCGGGCCGCTACGCGGCGACGCAGGCGCCGATCCGGATCGATCCCGAACTGGCCGCGGAAGCGCCCGGGCCGCGGCGCGCGGTCGAGCTGACCTACGGCATGCTGCGCGGCTACGGCCTGGCCGAGCCCGACCTGACGGACGCGGTGCGGTTGCTGCGCAGCACGTTCCACGGGTTCGTCGCGCTGGAGGCAGCGGGCGGCTTCACGCACGGACGCTCGCCGCAGCAGTCCTGGGTCCGCGCTCTCGACGCCCTGCACACGCTCCTGGAGCACTGGCCCCCGTCCCGAGAAGGAGATTCCTCATGACCGAACCGACCGTCAGCAGCCTGCGCGTCAACGGCGCGACCCTGCACTGCGAAGTGCGCGGCCGGGGCCCGCTCCTGCTGCTGATCCCCGGCGGGACGGGCGGCGCGGCCTCCTTCGACGGCATCGCCGACGACCTGGCCGCCGAGTACACCGTCGCGACCTACGACCCGCGCGGCATGTCCCGCAGCCCGCTGGACGACCCGGAGGCCGAACAGCGAGTGGCCGAGCACGCCGACGACGCGTTCCGCATACTGGAACTGCTCTCGCCCGCCGAGCCCGCCCGGGTGTTCGGCGCCAGCTCGGGCGCGATCGCCGCCCTGCACCTGCTCACCACTCACCCGGAACGCGTCGAACGCGTCGTGGCGCACGAGCCGCCGGTAGTGGAGGTCCTGCCGGACGCCTCCGAACACCGCGCGCTCCTCGCGCGCGTGCAGGAGGCGTTCCGCACCCAGGGGCCGATGCCGGCGATGGCGGTGTTCGCCGCGGGGCTGAAGAAGGACGGTGACACCACCGCGCCGAAGGCCGCGACCGAACTCCCGCCGCAGGCAGCGGCGCGGGCCGAACGGACGATGGCCGACCTGCCGTACTTCGTGGGGCGCATCGTGCCCGGCTTCATGTCCTACGCCCCGGACATCCATCGCCTGGAGGCGCTGTCGGACCGGCTCGTTCTCGCCTGCGGCCAGGAATCACGCGGTGAACTGCCCTACCGCCCGGCCGCTCTGCTGGCCGAACGCTTCGGCGCGGACCTCCTGCACTTCCCCGGCGGGCACACCGGCCTGACCACACACCCCGCCGAGTTCAGCGAGGTCCTCCGGAAGGCTTTGCGCGCGTAGGCGCGGATGCGCCTCGCCCTACGAACGGCGGGGCGGGTTTCGCTGAGGGACAGCCGCAGGAGAAGTGCGCGATACGAGACGCGCGTGCCTGACGAGAAGCGCATTATGACGAGAGGCGCGCACACGGCGCGGCGTCGAGAGGGAGGCAAAGGAGGAGCACCCACTCCTTTCCACTCTTAACTTATAGCGCACTGGGGGGCTTGCGGCAAGGCCCCGGTCGTGGGGCACAATCGCGGACCGAGGTCAGAACCTTCAGAAATGGGAGATTCGCGAATTGTGTGTGTTTTTGTCGGTTGCGAGTGGTGCGGTGACATCGAGCCGATGGCAGGACGCGCGCCACGGTCGCGGGCACTCGACACCGGACTGCGCCGGTGCGCACCCCCAGCAGTCGCCACAGCGGATTCGGACCGGAGCTGAAGACATGAACATCCTGACCACCCGTGCGTTCGACCTTCCCGACCACCTCTCCCCCAAGGCCGACCCGGCGCTGATCAGCGGCGACGAGCAGCACTTCGCGGCCATCACGGCGACCCTCGAACAGACGATCACCGAACTCTCCGACCGCCTGGAGGCCGAGCGCAAGGCTCCCGGCGGCGTCGGCCGGGAGGCGATGGACCGCGACGCGGAGATCCACCGCCTGACCGGCCGCCTGCGCACCTTGCGCCGCTTCGGCCTGGACCTGTGCCTGGGACACATCGTCCCCGCGGACCACTCCGAGCCCGTGTACATCGGACGCCTCGGCCTCACCGACAGCGAGGGGCGCCGGCTGCTGCTCGACTGGCGCTCCCCCGCGGCCGAGCCGTTCTTCGCGGCGACCCACGCCGACCCGATGGGTCTGGCGAGCCGCCGCAGGTACCGCTGGACCAACGGCCGGATCAGCGACTACTGGGACGAGGTGTTCACCGCCGACGGGCTCGAAGGACACGCCGCGCTCGACGACCAGTCAGCGTTCATCGCCAGTCTGGGCGGCAACCGGTCCGCCCGGATGCGCGACGTGCTCGCCACCATCCAGGCCGACCAGGACGCCGTCATCCGGGCGGGATCCCGCGGCGCCCTCGTCGTCGACGGCGGCCCGGGCACGGGCAAGACCGTCGTCGCCCTGCACCGCGCCGCGCACCTCCTCTACTCCGACCCCCGCCTGGGCCACCGCCGGGGCGGCGTGCTGTTCGTCGGGCCGAGCCGGCCCTACCTGTCCTACGTCGCCGACGTCCTGCCCAGCCTCGGCGAGGAGGGCGTGCAGACCTGCACCGTGCGCGACCTCGTCACCGAGGGAGCGGGAGCGGCGATCGAGGCCGACCCGGGCGTGGCCCGCCTGAAGGCGTCCGCGGACATGGTCAAGGCGATAGAACCGGCCGTCGGCATCTACGAGGAGCCGCCCACCGAGGGAATGACGGTTTCGACCCACTGGTCCGACATCTGGCTGAGCGCCGACGACTGGGCGGCGGCGTTCCAAGCGGTGGAGCCGGGTACGCCGCACAACGAGGCGCGCGAGCAGATCCGGGAGGAACTGCTGACGATCCTGATGGACAAGGACGACAGCGACGTCTCGCCCGAGCTGCTCCGCAGGTCGCTGCTGCAGGACCGGGAGCTGATGAGGACCCTCGACCGCGCGTGGCCGATGATCGAAGCGAGTGACCTCGTCGGGGACCTGTGGTCGGTACCCGCCTATCTGCGCAAGTGCGCTCCCTGGCTCAGCCCCGACGACGTCCGCACATTGCAGCGCGAGGACGCCCAGGCGTGGACGGTGTCCGACCTGCCGCTCCTGGACGCGGCCCGGCAGCGGCTCGGCGACCCCGAGGCGTCCGTACGCAAGCGCCGGCACGAAGCCTCCGTCGCCGCCGAACGGGCGCGCAGGGCCGACGCCATCGACAGCCTGCTGCAGAACGTCGTGATCGACGAAAGCGAGGGCGCGGTGGGGATGCTGCGCGGACGGGACCTGCAGGACACCCTGATCGACGAGAACGCGCTGCCCGGCACCGAGCCGGACCTGCTCGCGGGCCCCTTCGCCCACATCATCGTGGACGAGGCCCAGGAGCTGACCGACGCCGAGTGGCAGATGCTGCTGCTCCGCTGCCCGTCCCGGAGCTTCACCATCGTCGGTGACCGCGCCCAGGCCAGGCACGGATTCACGGAGTCGTGGCAGGAGCGGCTCGAGCGGGTCGGGCTCGACCGCATCAACGTGGCCTCCCTGAGCATCAACTACCGCACGCCGGAAGAGGTCATGTCGGAAGCCGAGGTGGTCATCCGCGCCGCGCTCCCGGACGCCAATGTGCCGTCCTCCGTGCGCAGCAGCGGTGTCCCCGTCGCCCACGGGTCCGTCGCGGATCTGGACGCGGTCCTCGGCGGCTGGCTGGCCGAGCATGCCGACGGGGTCGCCTGCGTCATCGGCGATCCCTCGTTCCGGGCGACGTCCCGCGTCCGGTCGCTGACGCCGGAGCTCTCGAAGGGGCTCGAATTCGATCTGGTGGTTCTCGTCGACCCGGAGACGTTCGGGACGGGTATCGCGGGAGCTGTCGACCGCTATGTCGCGATGACCCGCGCGACCCAGCGGCTGGTCATCCTCACGAGCTCCTGACACCGGTCACCCTCCGACCTCACCTCACCGCACCTCACCGCACCTCACCGGCCGCAGTGGTCGACGGGCTCGGCCGCGGTGAGTTCGTCCGTCGCCCTGGCGTCCAGCAGGAGGGGGACCAGGGACCGCAGCGGCTGGCGCAGCCGGACCAGGGCGCCGCCTGCGGGTGACGGGGTGGTTTTGATGCCGTGCAGGGCGAGTTCGTCCCGGATGTTCGCGTACTGCTCGGCGGTGAGGCGGTAGGCGCAGGGCGGGTCGGGCAGGGTTCGGCCGGGGGGTGCGGGTGCGTTGTCGGCGCCGCCGAGGTGGACCGGCCCCCGGTCGGCGAGGGCCGTGACGCGGGCGGCGGCCGTGGCCGCTGTGAGGCGCCAGCGTCGTTCGTCCGCGAAGGCGAACATCCCGTCCAGTGCGACGAGATGGGAGCGCACCCGGCGCCGGTGGTTGAGGGCCTGGTCCGTCTTCTCGGCGTCCGTCAGCGGGGTGGAGCGGCTTTCGATGAGCAGGCCGATGGCGTGCTTGACGCCGGCGGTGTTGCGCAGGATGCGTTCCTGTCCGTCGCCGGCGACCTGCTTGACGGGGTCGCCGGTGGCGGGGTCGGTCCAGATGCCGTAGGTGCCGGTGGTGTGCCCGGCGTCGTGGGCCGAGGGGCGTACGTAGTCCGCCGAGAGGGTTTGTGCCTCGCGGTGGATGCGGGGGTCGGTGTTGAGGTTGCGTGGCCAGAGGTCCAAGAGGTCTTTGGCGTAATAGGGCGGGGTGGCGCGGTACTCGTGCAGGTCGTAGACGATGTGCGGCCGGTGGTCCCGGATGACGGCGGCCAGGGCGCGGCTCTCGGCGGAGGTGAGGGCGATGTGGTCGCGGTTGATGTCGGTACCGTCGGCGTTGGTGCGGGTGTGGGCGGCGCAGCCGTCGGGGTTGGCGGTGGGGACGACCAGGACGGTGGTGCGCTTGAGGAAGCGCAGCGTGGCCGGGTCCGTGGTGTGGGTGAGGTCGCGGATGCGGATGAGGCAGGCTTCCCTGCCGGCAGGTTCGTCACCGTGCTGGCTACAGGCGAGAAGGATGGTGGCGGTGGTGGTGCGGTGGGCGGGGCCGATGCGGACCAGTGGGAGCGGTCGGCCCTGGCGGGTGGTGCCGATGCGGCTGACGGTGACGCGATGGCTCGACCGGTCGAGGGCGGCCAGGAACTGCTGTTCCTCGTCCTGAGTGGTCCAGTGGGCTCCGTTGCTGAGTTCGAAGCCGGTGCGCGGCGGGGCGTGGGCGGCGTGGACGGGTGTCCGGCCGAGGGCCAGGGCGAGGGTCAGGGCGAGTACGGCGGTGGCGCAGCCGAGTGTTCTGTACGTCATGCGGGTGGTCCGTGCACGTATCCCCATGGGGCGGAAGGTACCCCCGTCAACTCCCGTATGACAGAGGGCCGGGAGGAGAACACACAGCGCGCATGAGGACCGGCACTCCCCTTCGCCCAGAACAGACGTGCCAGCCTCACAGAGCCTCCCCCGCACGGCTGGTTCCCGCTACCGTCGAGCAGATGAGGAACACAAGGCGTGCCCTTCTTCTGCTGGTGGCAGCCGCGGCTGCCACCGTGCTGCCGGTCTCCACGGCCCACGCGGCCGACGGGTACGACCGGTGCCCTGACGGTTACTACTGCATGTTCTCGGGGCTCGACGGCACCGGCGACATGATCAAGCTGCGGGGCAATACGCCTGATCTCGCGGCGCTCGGCATGAATGACCGGGCGAAATCGGACTGGAACCGGACGGCCTCGACCATCTACCTCTGGTCCGATGCGCACTACAGCGGCTGCACGGCCGTCACCTCCTCGGGCCCGACCGGCAAGGGGAACTTCTTCCCCACCTACCAGAACTTCTTCAGCTCGGTGCAGTTCGACGGCCCGGGCGGCCCGAGCTGCGGTACACCGCCGGGCGAAGGCTGAGGAGCCGGCCCCGCTTTCAGGGGGTTGCCGACCGGGAGGGGCGGAACCCCCCTTTTCAAGGGCGCGCCGTAGTTCAGTATTAC